>DATGHL010000027.1 GCA_035308025.1 Candidatus Binataceae bacterium | reverse complement strand
GCGCCGCCTCGTCGGCTGGCACGACCTGACCACAATCAGCGAACAACCGGAGGCAGCGTAATAGCAAGTTGATACTTCAACCGCTCAACTCGTCGCCTGGCCGATGCTTACTGCTTTTCCACCACTTGACCGACACTACCTCGCGCTCCGGATTCTTAACTCAACGCACAGTTCCACCTGCTCGGCTTTCGCTGCGCCGCGCCGGTGATCGGTCGCGCTTTTGCTCAAGCTCCGCGGATAGAACTAGAGTAGCCGGTTTAGATGATCAGGTCTTGGCCCCTTTTGACTGCGCTCGGTTTCGCCGTCGTGATCTGCGGATGTGCGAGCCACAAGCCGCCGCGGATCGCGCCGCCGCCACCTATAAAAAATGGATCGCTGACAATTACCAGCGGGATTGATCTTCAGGGTTCAGTGGACTTGCCCGCCGGCTTTGAGGCGGATGTCGGCCGCGCACCCATGTGGCTGCATTACGGGACTGAGATCGGCGTCGCTGGAAATGCGGACGGCAAAGCGATCGTGCTTGGCTTCAGCGGACCAGATTGGAGAATGCAACACGTCATTGCAGAGGATTTCGGCGTCGGCGCGCCGCACGGCAGGCTGCTCGATATCGCGGCGAGCCCGGACGGCCTGACGGTTGCAACGGCCGTCGCCGAGCCGGCCGAGAAGCGGATCGAGGTCGTCCTCCGCGAGGCCGTCAGCGAGGGTCCGGGGCGGCCGCTGGAGTCTTTCGACGGCGCTTTCAGCGCCGCGCAGCTTCAGTGGCTGAACGGCTCGGCGCTAATGCTGGTGTTGCGCTCCAATTCGATTGTCGAAGCGAAGGACCCAGGCGAGCTTTCCGTGTCGCACATGATGACGACCGCCGGCGAGCGCGAGACGAAAGCTTTCGCGCCGCTCGGATGCGGCTTCCCGCCGCTGAGCTTCAGTCCCGATGGGCAATGGGCCGTCGCGAACGATCTCGGCGACGCGCCGGCGGTTCTGATCGATCTTAAAGATGGAACCTGCCATCCGATGCGTGTGCGCAAACTCGTGCGGGTTTTGGCGTGGGCGCCCGACTCGTCGTTGTTTCTATTCGCTGCTGAGGGCCAAGGGATGGTCCCGGGCGTGTTTAGCTACGATTTCACCAGCGGCGGAATTGCGGTTGTCGCGATCTCGTCGAGCGCCGCGGCCTTCGCGAATGACGGCACAGTCATCGCGTTGGGTAACGACACCCTGTCGTGGCAGCGCGCTGCTAGCGCACCTAACAAGAATGTCGTTGCGCAAATTGCGCTGACACCCGCAGGACAGGGAACGACCACGATCAATTCGCTGGGCTTCGAGACTCGCCCGAACATGCTCGCGCGAAGCTCGATGGCGTTCTCAGAGCAGTCGGGCGATGGCATGATCGATATCGAGATACCCGCTGCGCCTGTGCCGCTCCGCGAGTTGATCGAGTATTCGTATCCGACGCGCGAGGCCTTTGTCCTGGCGAGTGGCCAGGCCGGCCCGGCGATTCCGCTAAACTGGTCGCCTGACGGAAAATTGCTCGCCCTCGTGGACACCGGCGTCCAGCCCAACCGCCTAACGGTGCTGGCGCCGCCGCGCTGAGCGAATCTCGATGCCGTTCGGCGCGGGCCGCGTGACGCCACCTCCTCAAAGATCGATGCCCACCGAACGAGGTGCCGATCAATCGGAGCCTCATGTTCTCAGGCGCTATGGTGATCTTCAGCGGGCAGGCGGTCAAAGCGCTGAGGCACGCCGCGATCGTGCGGGTGCTCTTCGATGGAGCGCTCTCGATGGAGCGCTCCGGCACCGTCAGCTCGGCTGGCCGACCTGATTGCGGCTTGACACACCATGAGGATTGTCGTAAAAGCAAACAAGCGCTTGCTTTATACGAGAGCTACCTACCTCGGAAGGTGCAAAAAATGACGGGTGAAACGGAACACAAACTCGATAGCCACTTCGAAACCCTCTATCAGCGCGACTACGCCGTCCAGGCTCCCGATATGCGACGGCTCTACGAGAACGCCAAGCGCGACCAGTGGAACGCTAGCAAGGACATCGACTGGTCGCAGCCGACCGATCTTGATGCCGGCATCTTCGCCGACGGCATGATCGACGGCTACGGCGGCGACGTCTGGAACAAGCTCGATCACAAGACCAAACGCGAGCTCAACGTTGAGTTTTCCTGCTGGCGCATCTCGCAGCTCCTGCATGGCGAGACCGGCGCTATGCTCGCCTGCAGTCAGCTCGTCAACATGGTGCCCACCACCGACGCCAAGTATTTTCAGTCCACGCAAGTCGTCGATGAGGCGCGCCACGCCGAGGTGCTGACGCGCTACCTGAACGACAAGTGCGGGGGCCGCATCTATCCATTTACCGGCAATCTCAAGGTGCTGTTCGATCATCTGCTCGGCGAGGGCAAGTGGTTCCTCAAAACGGTCGGTCTGCAACTGGTCGGAGAGACCTTCGCGGTTGGGCTGTTCCGGATGATCAAGGAGACCGCGCAGGACCCGACGCTGCGGACCATCAGCAAGCGGATTTTGGCCGACGAATCGCGTCACATGGGCTTTTCAGTGTTGGGCCTCCCCGACATGATCGCGAGTCTGAGTCCGTCCGACATGCGCGAACTCGAGGACTTCACTGCGGAGGCCTGCCGCCTGGTGCTGCGCGGCCAGTTCCCGCGCGAAGCCTTCGAGCGGGTGGGGCTGAGCGAGCACGACATCAAGGAGATCGAGCGCGTCCGCGTGGAGAACGCCAAGAGCGACGAGTACGCGTTGTTCCGCAAGACTTTCCGTCGCGAGATGTACACGCAGGTCGTCTCGAATATGAAAAAGGTCGGCTTGCTGACCGAGCGCACCGCGGCGAATCTGCGCAAGCTGGGGATCGATCCGACGGTTGACGGCCGCGCCTATTCGCTCGAAGCCGAAGTCGGCGCCTGATCGCGACTGCCGGAGCCTCACGGTTCATCGCTTTCATGGCGTCGGCGCAAACCGCTTCAATCTCGGCCCGAGACGGGGGGCCCCGGCCGGTTCGTCAGGATAATCGCCGCGTCCAGTTGCTCGACGCCGCGGCCAAGTTCTTCAGCGAGCACGGCTTTCACGGCGCCGCGATGCGCGACATTGCGCGCGCCGCCGGGATGCTTTCCGGGTCGATCTATTACCATTTCGACTCGAAGGAAGAGATGCTGCTCGCGGTTTACGAAGAAGGGCTGCGGCGGGTCGAGGAGATGGTTGACCGCGCATTGGTTGACGCGACCGGGCCGTGGGGCCGTCTTGAGGCCGCCTGCGGTGGACACCTCAACGCTCTGATTATTCATCGCGACTATGCGCGCGTGATGATCCAGACGACGCCGGCTGAATCCCCGGGCGTCGATAAACGGATTCGCGAACTGCGGCGGGGGTATGAAAGCCGCTTCCGTAACCTGATCGACGATCTCGCGCTGCCGCCTGAGATCGATCGCAGCTATCTGCGGTTTCTGCTATTTGGCGCGCTCAACTGGTCGCAAGTCTGGTTCCGGCCCGGCGGCGACTCGCCGGAGATTGTCGCCCATCGCTTTATCGAGATGCTGCGTCTGCCCCTCGACGCGGCGAAATCGCAGTAACATCTTCCGGACGACGGCCGCTACTGCCTGCCGCCCTCGATCGCGCCGCCGGCGGCTTTCCAGGCGCCGAAGCCGCCCGCGAGATGACAGACCGGCTCGAGCCCCATCCGCTGCAACTGCTGCGCGGCCAGCGCCGAGCGCATCCCGCCGGCGCAAAAGAACATGAATTTCTTGCCTGAGCCGAAGGTTTCCTTGTAATACGGGCTGGCCGGATCGACCCAGAACTCGAGCATTCCGCGCGGGGCATGAAAGGCCCCCGGGATACGGCCGTCGCGTTCGAGCTCGCGAATATCACGAATATCGACGAAGGTGACGTTCGGGTCGTCCTTGAGCTTGAGAGCGTCAGCGACGGTGATCGTTTCGACTTCCGCGTTGGCTTCCGCGACTAATTCCTTGACCGATTTTTTGATTTTCAACGGCATTTCTGACCTCTTTGACTGATGACTTTTCTGCCCAGCGCATCCAAGGCAAGCGCGCCCGGCCCAATGCCACTATTTCACTTTTAACTTTTTGCTGGAATCCGATTGGCCCATAAGCTGCGCAGTTCCGCGGTTGGCGGGCTAATATCCCAGCGAAAAAATATCGGCTAAGTAATACCGATGGATCGCGGAGGCGAGGTAACCGAGATTGCGTTCGCCCCGCCGCGGGAGCCGACCGGACGCCGCACGGCCGAGGCCGCAAGGCCGGTGGCGCTGCCTTACCGCTCCGACATTGACGGGCTGCGCGCGATCGCCGTGCTGGCGGTCGTGATGTTTCATGCGAATTTTCTTGGATGCCGCGGCGGCTACGTCGGGGTTGATGTCTTCTTCGTCATCTCCGGGTTTTTGATCACGTCGATTATCGTCGGCGAGATCGATCGCGCGACATTTTCACTTGCGCGCTTCTATGAGCGGCGAGTCCGCCGCATTTTCCCGGCCCTGTTTCTGGTTCTGACCGCCTGCTGCCTTGCCGGCGCGCTCCTGTTCGATCCGGTGGACCTGAAACATCTGGGTGAAAGTGTGGTGGCGACCGCGCTGTTTGCGTCAAACATTCTGTTCTGGATTCAGACCGGCTACTTCGATTCTCCGGCTGACGAGCGGCCCTTGCTGCACACCTGGTCGCTGGCCGTGGAAGAACAGTTTTACGTGGTTTTCCCGCTGTATCTGCTTGCTGTCTCGAGATTTTTTCCAAAGCAACGCAACAGTATTACCCTGGCGCTCTGCGCAATCTCCTTCATGTCGAGCGTGCTCGCGGTCCACTACTGGCCCGACGCAGCGTTCTATCTCGCGCCGATGCGGGCGTGGGAGCTGCTCATCGGCGCGCTCATCGCGTTGGATCTGGCGCCGCAAGCCGCCGGCGTCGCGATACGGAATCTCGCCACCATTCTGGGCCTCGCCCTCGTGCTGGCAGCGGTCTTTGCTTATTCCGCCGCGACCCCGTTCCCCGGCGTCGCGGCGCTGCTCCCGACCGTCGGTACAGCTTTGATCATATGGGCGGGAATAGGCTCGAGTCCCAAGGCGAGCTCGATCCTGAGCTTTCGCCCCTTGGTGTTTGTCGGCAAGATTTCCTATTCGCTTTACCTCTGGCATTTTATGCTGCTCGGATTCGCCAGTTATCTGAGCTTCGGGCATCTCTCGGTAATGCCAAGGGTGCTGACGTTAACTCTGGCCTTCGCGCTGTCTTGTATATCGTGGCGCTACGTCGAGCAAATATTCCGCAGACGCGATCGCGGCTTCTCGTCGTCGACGATAGCTATCGCAGGCGCGGCCGCGACGGCGGCATTTGCTTTGGTCGGAACGGCAGCCTTTTTGTCGCACGGGTTCCCTCAGCGGTTGCATGGCGCCGCACTCGCGGCAGCGAGCGGCGCGAGCGACTTCGATTCTTACCGCGATCGCTGTGTCTTTCCGACGGTCGAGCAGGTCCGCACGATGGCCTTGTGCGAGCTCGGGACACGCGCCGCCGTTCCCGTGAGCTTTGTGCTGTGGGGTGATTCGCATGCCGAGGCGCTCTCGAGCGCGATCTCCGGTGCTGCCGTCGCGAGGGGTCGCCGGGGCCTCCTGGCGGCGCATGTCGGATGCGAGCCGCTGGCCGGAGTCGAAAGTCCGCGACACAACTGCAAAGCATTTAATGATGCGGTGTTTGACCTCATCCGCAGGACCGCGGGCATCAAAGAAGTGATCCTCGATGCACGATGGAGCAGGTGGAGCGCGGAGACGCGATACGGGCCCGACGGTGAGCCGCCGATTGAGTTGCATTGGCAAGGGACGGCGGGAATAGCAGTTGGTAATCGAAAAATTTTTGCCCTCGGCTTGGACCGCACATTATCCGGCTTGACCGCGCTCAACAAAGAGATCTGGATTATCGGGCCGGCGCCTGAAATCGATTATGACGTTCCCAGAGTTCTCTATCTCCAATCGCTTGGATTCGATCCGGCCGTTGATATAAGGCCGTCGGTCGCGGAGTTCGAGACGCGGGAGAAATTCGTCTTGCAGACGCTTTCCGCGATGGCGAGCAAATACCCGGTCCGGATAATCTATCCCGATCGAGTCCTCTGCCGGACCGGTAAGTGCCGCGTCTCCGTCGGCGGAGCGCCGGCGTATATAGACGATCACCACCTGTCGGTGCACGGCACCGACTTGATCGCGCCAATCTTCGCCCCGATCTTCCCACCGACCTTGCGGTAGATGACGAGAGCTAACTGGTCGCCGAGTCGGGTGAGCTCTGAGAATTCTTTGGGACCGGGGAGGTCCCGGCGCCGGCGGTCGGTGCGAATCGCTTACTGCGTATCCGCGATTGATAAAAAAGAAACCACAAGGTCATCAGGAGCGTGCCGGCACCGACCGAAAACGGATAGGCGAGGGTAGGGTGATCCATCACCATCGGCAGCAGCGCCACGGCGAAGGCCGGCGGCACATGAAGATCGAACAGGCGCAGGACTAGAATCCCCCAAGCCATATCGCAGGCCGCAGCCAGCGGTCCGAAGCCCAGCAATCTTAAAATCAGCAGCCCGCCGGCCGCGGTCAGAAAGCAGGCTACGGGCAGCCAGAGCGGCCGCTTCGCCCATGGGCAAATCTCGGTATGCCCGAACATCTCGAAGCCGATAACCACTAGCGGCGGAAACAGGATGAAGCGCAGGCCAGTCAGCTCCGCCAGAATAGTTGCTGCGGCCACAAAGCCCAGGAGCGGGAGCAGCCAGGCGTAGCGGGTCGGCGTCTCTTCGAGGACGTCGGCAAGGTGATCGGCGGTGGTGGTGAGTCCGAGCGGCGGCGCCATCAGGCGTTTCCAGGGGATGGACAGCAGAGCGAGCAGAAAACAGCCGAGCAAAATCCCCGGCGCGTACCACCAACTATGAATGCCGACGACGAGGGGCAGCAGGCCGGCCGAAATTGCCGGCGCCACCGGTGAGTGCAAGAGCTCGATGATCAGGATAGACGCGCCGACAATCAGCATCACCGAGACCAGACCATAGGGCAGCGCGTTGGTCAGCAGACTGCCGACCAAGCCGGTCAGTACCGGGGTAATTGCCACGAAGAGCGGGCTACTGCCCCAAGTCCCGCGCGGGCGCGCAAAGACATCCTGCGAAAGCGCGCCCAGTTCCGGGAACATCACGAAGAAAGCCCCGGTCACCGTCGCTATAGTGGCGATCAGCGCGATGTAGACGAGCGCAGCAGCATCGCCGGCCCACTCTCGCCAAGCGGACGCGGCCAGGCGGCCCGAGACGTTATGACTCTTCCGCCCCACCTCCAAAGTCATGGACGAGGCTCGCTTCGATTAACCGACAGAGAATGATCGCCGCCTATTTGTAGCGGGAGACGATCTCCTTGCCGAAGAGCTCGATCTGACGGCGGACCTCGTCCTTCGAATGGAAACCCTGATCGCCTTGCCAGACGAACCATTCCGGATGAACATTCTCGACCATCTCGTCCATCTCGCGGCGAACGTCGTTGACGGTGCCGAAGAAGGCGAACTTGTTCTTCTGCAGCCGGTCCATGGTGATTTCCGCAGCCGGCAGCATGACCTTGCCGCTTGGGTATTTGGCTTCATCCTCGGGCAAGCGCCAAGCCTCGGAAAAACCGAAGTGGTGGAAGAATTGCTTGAAGCCGACGCCGCAGACGCCGCTCTCGCCCAACTCCTTGGCTTTGGCCATGCTGTCAGCGAGATAGACGCAGTGTACGACGCCGATCTTCTCGCCGAGCTTCAATTTGCGTCCGTGCTTCGCCGATTCGTCAACATAGGCCTCGGCGAATTTGCGCACGACCTCCGGCTGCGGCAGCAGGATGGTCGGAATGATCTCCTCCTGCGCGCACCAGCGAATCGTCGCTTCGCTGACGGAGAAAGCCTGAAACAGCGTCGGATGAGGCCGCTGATAGGGCTTGGGCACGACGTTGATTTTCTGAATGCGCCCCTGCTCATCGACTTCGCCGGGGAAGCCATACTCGCGCGTCCATTCGGCCGCGGGCCACGGCGTGCCTTCCTGCGGAGTGGGGTATTCGTAATATTTGCCCTTGAAGCGGAAGGGCTCGTCGCCCCAGGCGAGCTTCAGGAAACGGAAGACTTCCTCGAAGGCCTCGCGATTGACGCGATCGCCTTCGCTCTGATCGCTGGCCGTCGCGCTGACGTGGATCTTCTGCGCCATCTGGCTGAGCCAACGATTCTGGTAGCCGCGCGCGAAGCCGACATGCGTACGGCCTTTCGTTAATTGATCGAGCCAGGCGATTTCGAGCGCGAGCCGCAGCGGATTCCAGCCCGGCAAAACGTAACCAATCGGCCCGACCGAGATGCGCTTGGTATTGTGGATGACATGCTGGGTCAGCACCGGCAGGCTGCCCATCTCCATGCCTTCGCTGTGCAGATGATGCTCAGGGAAGCAGACGCCGTCGAAGCCAACTTCTTCAGCGAGCTGCGAGAACTCGGTGACCTCTTCGATCATGCGCTGCCAGTATTCGGTTTTCATCGCGATCGGACGCTGGCTGCGGCGTTCATCGAGGGTCGCGGGCAACGTCGGCAGAAAAAAATACATGAATTTCATGGGGCGCTCCTATCGGGCGGTTTACTCGCGGCAGCCCTGAAGGCGGACTCTGTACCGATCGGTATTATCGCAATATTTATTCAAGATTGGCCCTAATTTCAATGGGCGCGTGACGGGCGATGACCTCATCATAACATCTCGATAACATCTTGAATCGGCTCCGTGACGCGTGAAGTGCGGGGCCTGTGGGCCACGAACTCCGGCAACCGACGCGGTTCCCGATGCCAGGTCGGCAAATCGAAGCCTTCAGTGAACCAGTCATAATGTTGGCAAGGAAGTGTTCTAAAATAGGAACGATCGCATCTTATCCGAATCAGATAAATTAAATCGCTCCGCGGGGGGAGGATTCTTTGCAGTGGGCTTCCTTACACGGGTCTTCGAGTCGAGGCTGCTCAGCCATCCAAGGCTGCGCAAATACACCGCTCTGGTCAACGAAGACCTCACCGCGACTTACTCACGCGATATCCAGAAGTGGCTGCTCGTCGCGCCTATCATCGGCGTCGTCACCGGACTTGTCATCACTGGAATCACGTTGCTCATCCTGGGCGTGATTTGGCCGCGAGTGCTGCCCTTCTATCTCGCGCACCATTGGGCAATCGTCCCCGGACTGCTGATTGGGTTTTTAATTACCGGCCTGATCATGCAATATCGCACTCCCGACCCCGATGAACACTCAACCGAGGAAATCGTTCGCAGCTATCACGAGCATCAAGGCGACATCGACATAGGTCCGTTTTGGTGGAAGTTGCTCGCCGCGGTGACGACCGTCGGCTCGGGCGGCAGCGCGGCGCTCGAAGGACCGAGCATTTACAGCGGCGGCGCGATCGGATCGTGGCTATGGACCAAATTGCGACGTTTCGGACTCGAGGCGCGCGACCGTCGGATCATGTTAATCAGCGGCGCCGCGGCGGGCATGTCGGCAGTCTTCCGTGCGCCGCTTACGGGGATCGTGTTCGCGTTAGAGATGCCGTACAAGGACGACCTCGCGCACGAAGCGCTGCTGCCGTCGTTGATCGCTTCGGTGGTGGCTTATGCGACGCTGGTGTCAATCGTCGGTGCAGAGCCGTTGTTCGGTTTCGCGGGCAGCACCAGCTTCCGGACCCGCGATATCTGGTGGTCGGCGCTGCTCGGTGCCGGAATCGGGCTTATCGCAATCGTGTTCGACATCACGTTTCGCCGCGTGCGCGTGTTGTTCGTGACCACCCCAATACCACATTGGCTGAAGCTCGTGATCGGTGGACTCGGTACTGGACTGTGCGGCCTCGCGTTCGTGACGATTTACAACGGCCCGCTCATCCCGGTTGGCCCTAACTACGAGGCCGTGCGCTATGTGCTCAAGCATCCGCTACCTACCGAAGTGTTGCTGGCATTCGTCGTCTTGAAGCTGATCGCGACGATCTTTTCGCTGGGCACCGGAGGCGTCAGCGCGATGTTCGTGCCGCTGTTGCTGGTCGGCGGTGCGATCGGCAACGCTTACGCGCAATCTGTAGTTCATGCGCCGACGCATGATCTCTACGCGGCCGTCGGGATGGCGGCGTTCATCGCGGCGGGCTACAAGACTCCGCTCACGGCGGTAGTCTTTGTCGCGGAAACCACCGGCGGCCATTCCTACATCATCCCGAGTCTAATCAGCGCCGCGGTCGCGTACGCGATCTCGGGGGAGGCCTCGGTCTCCGGCGATCAGCATCTGCACGAAACTGCCAAACTCGCAGATCTATCCGGGATGGTGGTGCGGGACGTCATTCAGCGCCGCGTCATCTCCGTGCCAGCGACGACCAAAATTCGCGAATTCGTCGAGACCGTCGCGGCGCATCACCGGCACACGATCTTCCCGGTCTACGAAAACGACAAGCCCATCGGCACAATTGCCGTATCCGATCTCAGCCAGGTCGCGCCGAAGGATTGGGAGAAGGCCACCGTCGGAGAATTCGCGGATCGCGACGCAATTCGCGTTTCCGACGACTGCGAATTGAGCGAAGCACTGCGCCTGTTAGTGGCCGAACGCGGCCCGCAAATGCTGCTGATAACCGATAGCGCTGACACTCTGCTGGGCGTGATAACGAAAACCGACGTTTTGCGCGCAGTGCGGATGGGTGAGGCAAGAGTAGGCGAATCAGATTGAGGAGCCCCCTGTCTGGAAGCCATTCGAATGCCGCGTCGGAATCGTCAATTATACCCCCCGTCGTAATTTGAGGACACGAGCTCAGAGTCCAATCCGGGAACCTTGCGAAGACAGGCGCAGGCGGCCGAGGAACTGTCCTCGGCCGCCTGCCTCTCGCACATTGACGGCTGAGCCGCGGCTGCAGATCAGCCGCCGTGGCGGAGCAGGCGCCCCGGCGCCGCGCCGGTGCACTTGCCGTCCTCGAAAATCGGCTCGCCATTGACCATCACCGACTGATAGCCCTCAGCGCCCTGCACGCGCCGCCACTCGCCGCCGGGAAAATCGTGCGCGATCTCCATCGGCGTGATCTTGAGGCGGTCGAGATCGTAGGTCACGACGTCGGCGGCCGCGCCTTCGACCAGCGTGCCGCGATTGCGGAAGCCCGCACACATAGCAGGATGCGCGCTCAGGCGGAAATGCGCCTCCTCGAGCGACATCACCGGGTTCTCCCGCACGAACTTGATCAGCATCTCGGTCGGGTAGCGCCCGCCGGTGAAGAACTTGGTGTGGGCGCCGCCGTCGGAGACGCCGAAGATCGCCATCGCGTCGGAATGGATTACCTCGGACATATGATCGACGCGGACGTTGAGCGGAGGCGTGTAGAATTCGGTGTTCAGGCCGTCGGCGCAGGCGATGTCGAGCATCGCGTCCACCGGATGTTTGCCTTCCTGCTTCGCGATCTCGCCGATTTTGAGATTCTCGTATTTCTTCAAATCGGCCCGCCGGCATTCGATGACGAAGAGGTCGTCGATGAAGTTGGTGATCACGCCCGACTGCACGACCTTGCGCAGACCCGGCCGGCGCTCGGGATCGGAGAGCTTGAGCAGCCGGTCTTCGATTGAGCCGACCGTAACTTCGCGCCAGTCCGGCGAGTCGTCCCAGAGGTTCCAGTCTTTGAAAGTGAAGGTGAAGCTCTGCTCGAGCATCAGACCCTGGCCGTAGACGCGGATACCGCGTTTATTGCAGCTTTCGAGCCAGCGCAATTGCTCGCGGAAACGTTCCGGATAGGTGTCGTTGATCAGAATGACGTTGTACAGGACTGGACGACCGGCGGCGATCGCAAGGTCTTCGAAGTGGCGCTCCGAGTGGTTCATCGCCGCCACATAGTCGCCCCCGCTGTCAGGTACGTAGGTCATCTGGATGAAACCGGCATTGCGCTCGCCGAGCACGCTGGCGAGCGCCAGCGCAGTCTCGTCGTGCATCAGGTCGGTGACCATCGGCGTACCGTCGAAATCTGCCTGCACGCTATTGCGGCCGAAGCGCTGCGCCGACCACCCGCAGGCGCCGTGATCCATCGCCTCGCGCACGATCTGCTGCATTGCGCTGGTTTCGGCCGCGGTCGGCATCCGCCCCGATTTCGCCTCATCGAGGCCCATCGTCCAGACCATCACCGGCGCCATCGGCACGAACGGCAGCATGTTAACCCCCTTGCGGTGGCGCTCGACGCTGTCCAGAAACTCGGGATAGGTCACCCAATCCCACGGCAGCCCAGCCTTCATGGAGGCGTAGGGAATCGCTTCGGTGCGTGTCATCGTCAGCATCGAGCGCTCGCGCAACTCCGGTCTGACCGGCGCGAAGCCGAAGCCGCAGTTGCCGATTACCACCGAGGTTACGCCGTGCCAGCTCGAGATCGTGCAGTAGGGATCCCAGAAGAGTTGCGCATCGTAATGCGTATGCAGATCGACAAACCCGGGCACGACGTACTGCCCGTCCGCCTCGATCACTTTCTTTGCCTGATGCGCCTTCAGATAGCCCAGCTTGGCGATCTTTCCGTCCTTGATCCCGACGTCGGCGCGATAGCGCGGCAAGCGCGTGCCGTCCACGACAGTCCCGCCTCTGATTACAACATCGAACTCTGCCATTTGATTCCTCCCCGATCGGCTGTGCCGATTTTAATCCCAATCCTTGGAGCAGCTTCCTCGCTCCGCGCGACGCGCCTCCGCTAACGCCCCGCGGCGGCGAGCGCCAACTCTTCGCTCGCGATCGTGCGATGCGGATTAAAGTGCGGCAGCACGTTTTTACCGATCAGACGCAGCGACTTCATGATGGTCTGATGGGGGATGCTGCCGGACTGCTTGAAGAAGATCACCTGGCTGACGCCGGCCTTCTGGAACTGCTCGAGCTTGCGGACAACGTGGTCGGGATCGCCGACCACGACCATGTCGTGCGCCTTGAGCTGCGCGTCGGTCGCATCCGCCGGGTTATGATCCATCGCGAACAGGTTGCGCAGATACTCATACGAATAAAGCTGGTTCTTAGCCATCAGCGGCTCGAACAGCTTCGCCACGTTTTTGAAGAACCAGCGCGCCCCTTCGAGGCCGACCGCTTCCTCGTCCTTGTTTTCGCAGACGGTGCAGAGCGCGACCGCGGCGAAGTTTTCGTTCGGAACCTTGGGCACGAGGTCCGAGCGATTGAGGCAGGCTTTGCGAAAGCTCTCCATCGAGGCCTGCACCTGCTCCCAGTTGAAGTTGAAGCTGAGCACGCCGAGCCCGCGATTGCCGGCCATCTGGTAGCTCTCGGGCCCGGTGCACGCCATCCACATCGGCGGGTGGGGCTTCTGAATCGGCTTGGGCACCACGCGCCGCGGCGGTACCTGGATGAGCTTGCCGTTATACTCGAGGATCTCGTCGGTCCAGGCCTTGACGATAATGTCGAGCGCCTCGCGCACTTCCGCCTGGGTGCGCTCATAGTCCACGCCGAAGCCGTCGAGCTCCTGAGAGGTCGTCGAACGGCCGGTGCCGAGCTCCATCCGCCCATTGCTCATGATATCGAGCACGGCCGCCTGCTCCGCGACTTTGATCGGATTGTTGAACTTGAAGGGCAACAATCGCACGCCGTGTGCGATCCGGATATTCTTGGTCCGCTGGCTGACCGCGCCGTAAAAGACCTCGGGCGCCGAGCTGTGCGAGTACTCTTCGAGGAAGTGATGCTCGACTTCCCAGACGTAATCGATCCCGATGCGATCGGCGAGCTCAATCTGGGCGAGCGCCTGCCAATAGATGTTGTACTCGCTGAGCGCGTTCCACGGACGCGGCGTCTCCATCTCGTAAAGCAGTCCGAACTTCATGCGGGCTCCTCCAAATTGTTGCCTGCGGCAAGTGTTAGGCTAAAACTCGCGCCAATCTCAGGTATTTGTCAAGCCAAGTCTACGCATCCAACGCGCTTGGGTAGCGGCGAGTTCGCGGCAGTCAAAGTCAATTGCCGCCGAAGGAATCGAGCTCGTTTTCCATTGGCTCCTCGCGCGTCACCTGATGAGTTGCCCCCCGGCTCATGCGCTGTTGACCGCCGGCGGATTTGTCCAGGATGTATTCCTGACGGACGAATTTGTCGATCGCAAACGGCAAGCCCTCGGCATGCAGGAACGAGGGTGCGTCGCAAAGCTGAAAATGGAGGTGTGGCTCGCTCGAATTGCCGGTGTTGCCGAGATGCGCGATGACCTCGCCGGCGTGAACGCGCTGGCCTGTCTTGACTGTGATCGTCCCCGGACGCAGATGGGCGTAAGCGGCGAAATGTCCGCTGCCCAAATCTTCGATGATGTGATTGCCGGCGATGGTCGCGTCGGTGACCGTGATGGCCAGAGCGGTGGAATTCGGCACGTTCTCCGGCAGGTGATCCTTGACGGCGACGATCGTGCCGTCTGCTACGGCATGAATCGGCAGATTGTAGGCGTGATAGCTCGCGTTGTTGTGCTTGTCGCCGGTGTAGGTATGGCCGTCCGCGCCGAGCTCGACCCAGTCGATCGCGTAGCGCTGGCCAATAAACGGCGCACCGCCATAAAACAGAATCGCGCGCCGATGGTCAGAGGTATTTGACGGACCGTTGGCCGCCAGCCAATCGGCGCCGCGGACCGGCGCCTCAATTACAAAGGGCGCACGCTGATCGATCGCTATGCGTGCGAGATGGACGATCCCTGAGCCGCCGTGAGGGCCTGCGCCGGTTAGAGTTATCGCGCTCGCGAAACTCGTCGGTGAGGCGTTGCCGGGGGGCAAATCGGGAAAACAGAAGAGGACACCGCTCGCGCTCGGCTGCAGCACGATGTCGGGCGACTCGTCAGCTTGGCCGCCGGCCGGCCTGAACATCGCCGCTAGACGACCCCCCGTATCTTGCTCGGTCCAGAGCACCCGGCCATGAGCATCGATCGCCGACAGGTCAGCGCCCGTGATTTTCATCGGCGTCGCCCCGGAATTTGTCATATAGACCTCGAACGACGAGTGGCGTTGGCCGGCGCCATCGAGGATCTCGGCGCGCGGCGGCGAGAGGTGCGCGGCCAGCCGGATGTACAGCGGGTCGTTCTGCGGCGGCGTCTGCGCCTGTGCGCTTGGCACCGCGATCAGCACTGGACCAGATGACCAAAGCTCGATGAAACCGCATTTTCTCCTCGTCCGGATTTCGCCGCGCGCTCACAGCGCTCGGCGCGAGACTGACATGCGCGCGGCGAACTTGTCTATTGGCCCGTGGTTTCGGATACTGTGAGCCGATGGACCGCGCGAATGGCAAGATTTTCCCGTGGCGTCCCGCGATTCTGGGGCCCCTGACCTTCGCGCTGTTTCTGCTCGCGCTCTATTTCTACAACAATCTTCATCCCGAAGTGGGACTGCTCTTGCTGGGGCTCACCTTTGCCATCCCGATGGGCTGGACGATCCTCGCCGCCCGCGCCGCCGATTACAGCGATTCGCCGATCCGCAGTTTCGTCCCGCGCTTCGCGTTATGGCTGGTGCTCGGCTCGCTCATCCTCGGCGCGATGCATTGGAACGTTGATCGGCGGATCACTCAGATGGAGATTGCCTTTGCTGCACTCTACATAGTCGCGGCTTACACAGCGATGCGCGCGCTTGCCGCGCGCCCCAAACGTCCGGCACTGACCGCGCTCAGCGGCGGTAACCTCGAGCATCGACAGCGCCGGCGCAAAATCGCCGATGGAGGAAAAGACCATGGCCGAAAAGCTAAAGCCTGAGCCGGTCTCGATGTACTTCGATCCGCTCGACGCGGCGCTGATCCGCTCGAACGAGCAGGACTGGATCCAGAGCCGCGACGGCAACCAGTTCCGCGTCCTGCGCATCAGCAAGGAGACCGGCGCGTGGAGCGCTTTGATCAAGGCGCCGGCCGGGCAGGTCAACGCCTCGCATACCCATCTCGGACCGGCGGATTTCTTCGTGCTCTCCGGCCAGATCGATTATCGCGGCGGCTCGGCCAAGGCCGGCGACTACATCTATGAGCCGGCGGGCGCCGTCCACGACGCTACCAGCCATCCGGTCGAGACCGTCTACCTCGCCAACGTTTTCGGTCCGGTCGCGATTCATGGCAAGGACGGCACGATCGCGGGCGTGCTCGACTGGCGCGCGATCAAGGCGATGGTTGACAACGCCGAGAAGAAGAAAGCGCCGCCGCGTTGATGGCCATCCGCGAGCCGCGGCTGACGTAGTTTTTGAACTGGCTGCCATCGTTCTTAGCGATGATCGCGACTCTGAGCGCGGCGTTTTTCGCCGGCGGCGCCACTTACGTCGCGCTCGCCGAGCATCCGGCGCGGATGGCGGATCCCGCGATCGCGCTCCGCCAGTTCCAACTCTCCTATCCGCGCGCGGCGCGCTGGCAGGCGTCGATAGCGGCGCTGTGCCTGGTTGCTGCGCTGCCGGCGGCGTGGCTGGGGGCCGGATGGTGGTGCGCGATCGGCGGCGTCGCGGTCGGCTTGGCGATCCCTTTTTACCCTGATCGTCATGATGACGGTTAACCGTCGGCTCCTCGACCGGGCGACTGCGCTCGCACCGGCTGAGGCCGCCGCTCTGCTGGTTCGTTGGGGCAGGATGCATTGGGTGCGCACCCTGCTCGGCATCGTCGGACTGCTGATCCTGTTGGTGAGCAACGGCGCGCGCTGAAGCATCGCGGCTGAGATTTTTAATCGGTTGCGACAGGAGATTCTAATGCAGGAGAATTCCAATGGTCGATAACGGGGAGCTTGAGAAACGTATCGCGACGCTCGAAGACATCGAGGCGATCAAACGGCTGAAGGCGGAATACTGCGATATCTGCGACAGCGATCACGATCAGGACCGCATCGTCTCAATCTTTGCCGACGATGGGGTATGGGAAGGCAAGGGGGTTGGACTGGCGCGCGGCCACACGGAGTTGCGCAAGCTCTTCAAAAGCTTTGCCGAGCGCATCAGCTTCTCGCAGCACAACGTCTTCAATCCGCGCATCGAGGTGAACGGTAATTCGGCCCACGGCATCTGGTATTTCCTCGGGCCGTTTACCTTCCGCAAGGACAATCGCGCGGTCTGGCTGGCCGCGCGCTACGAGGACGACTACATCAAGATCGGCGGGCAATGGAAATTCAAGCATCTCCGCGCTGTCGGCCGGATGGCGGCGCCGTATGAACTCGGATGGGCGTCGGGCGCGGGCGCGCGACCCTTCGCCGAGTGACGCGGGCAAAAAAAAGCCGGCTGCTGGATTTCAGCAGCCGGCGCTACTAACGGGTTTTTAGGTCGCAGTCTTGCACGTCGAAACTGAAGAGGTTATTCGGGGCTGATCTGCCAGAGGCTGCGCGCCGTCGAGTACGAGCCCTCGACCAGCTTGCGGGTGATCGCCACCTGCGCCTCGAAAATCGGCGCGAACGGGGTATCTTTAGCCCACGCGGTCGCCTTTTCCTGCAGCTCGATTGCCTGATTGGCCAGCTTCTCGCCGGTCTCGATATACCAGGCCGCGATCTTCTTCACGCCGTCCATGCTGAAGAACTTCTCGCCCATCTTGCTGAATGACTCGAACATCGTCTCGCTCTCGCTTTTCTCCGCCATGTTCACTCCTTTTGTCCCTTTGAGGGAGGTTTTTTTACCGACCTTTCGCGTTCGTTGCATGACGCCAAATTTAACCACGACTCAGACCTCGTCCACCGCCTTTTGTCACCTTCATGACAAAACATGATGCTTTGTTGTATCAATTGTCCCGTTCGGCCAGCCATTCGCCGATTTGTGGCCACAGTTTGGTCATCGCGCCGCTGCTGACGACCGCGCCCAAATGCCCCGTCGGGAAAGTCAGGTTGCGCTTGTCCCGGCTTTCGACATATTCCGGCAGGCTCAGACTTGAACTCGGATGCACCACGTCGTCTTTCTCGGCGACGACATTCAGCAGTGGACAGGCGATCTGTCGCAGGTTCACCGTCTCGCCGCCGACCTTGAACTCGCCCTTGACCAACGCGTTGCGCTTGAAGAGTTCGAGCGTCAGCTCGCGAAAAATCCGCCCCGCCAGCGGTACATCGCTCATCATCCAACGCTCGAAGAGATCGAACATCTCGGCGTAACCGTCGCGAGCGGCGTTGCGATACAGCCCGACGTACTTGTCGAGCATATGATGGATCGGCGACATTGAGAGGAAGTTTGCATTGACCATCCAGGCCGGACAGTTGCCGTAAACCTTGGTGATGAGCTCGACCGTGGCGTCGCTCATCGAGTCCATCAGTTTGGAGGTCGGCAATTCCCGCCCGCCCATATCAAAGGGCGTCGTCAAGGTCACCAGATTTTTAACATAGGCCGGATGGAGCGCAGTATAGAGCAGGCTGAGTAGCCCACCGAAGCAGTAACCGACCAGACTCACCCGTTCGGTGCTCTCGTTAATCTGCACTGCGCGGACAGCGTTGCCGATCTCCTCGTTCACGTAGTCGGCAAAGCCCAGGTCGACGTCCGCCTTGGTCGGCGGCAGCCAGTCGATCAGGTAAACCTCGAAGCCCTGCGCGAGCAAGTTGCGCACGACGCTCTTGCCCGGCTGCAGGTCCATCACGAAGGGCCGCTTGATCAGCGCGTACACCAGCAGCAACGGGGTTCCGTGACGGCGCTCGGCCGGGCTGTAGTGGCGCAGACTAATCTTGCCGCCTTCGTAGATAACCTTGTAGGGCGTGACCGGCGCTGGATCGTTAATCGGCGCGCCGAAGCCCCGCCCGACAGCTTCGAGCGTGCGCACCGCGCCGTCCATCCAATGGTTTGCGATGTCGCTAAGCAGCGGCATCTTCGTCACTCGCCGGTTTGTGATGATTCACTTTCACATGATCCACCGTGGCCCCGCGCACGACCTTGAGACCGTCGCCCGGCTTAGCCGCGAACCGATGGTAAGGCGGCTCTTCATTGTCGGCTTCGTGAACAGTTTCGGGCTCCGGCGCAGCGATCTCCTGGCGCAACTCCGCGATCTCGCCGCGCAGCGCTGCGACTTCATCCCGCGTCGGCAAGCCGACCGCCGGCCACAGGTTGCCGAAGAAGGCCGAGGCCATCGCGCTGCCGGCCTGCTGCATCCGCAGGCTGGTCTCCATCGCGCGACCCGCCAGCGAGCCCATCGCCGGGCTTTCGTAAACCTGGTTGGTGGCTTCGTTGGTCAGGCTGATCCAGGCGTCGTAGGCCTTCCAGCCCGCCGCGCTTAGCGCGTCGCCATCACCCAGCAGATTCCGCGCTGCCGCCATCGGCAGCTCCAGCCAGAACGCCTGCACGAACTTACCCAACTCCTGCGCCACCTGCGACTCCCGTTTGCTCATCGCGTTCCCTCCCAGTGCCGTTACGGAATTTCTATACCTCTCATGTTTAAGGGCGGTGACGCGCCTATCAACAGTTCGTGAGCAAAGCATTGTCACGCGGATGACAGACCTCGCGCTTCTGACCCGCAGAACCCTCTGAATTGTCGTGTGCGGGACATTGACGCTCTGCTAGTGGAGCGCAAGCGGAACGAGTGAGAGTCTTTACCTTAGCCGCTCGCGCCGCAGACTCTGTCCCTGTGCTGCATTAAGATTCTTTATTAGCGCCGCGCTCGCGGGGAATTGTCAGCCACGTGACAATTCCGCGAGCGGTTTATGCTACCTATTTGCGGGTGATTCGACGGGACACGATCGACGCCAAACTGCTCGGCGAGCTCAAGACTTTTTCATGGTTGAGCCGTGATCAGGTCGCGGGCCTGGCCACCGCCCTTGAGCCGCTGCGGGTCAAACGCCACGAAACTATCTTCTACGAGGGTGAGGTTTCCGATCGCGTCTACGTTCTGCTCTCAGGCGTGGCCAAGCTTTCTTTTCTCAACCGCGATGAAAAGGTCCTGGTCGGTCTGGTCGGCGCCGGCGAGGTCTTCGGCGTCTCCTCCCTGTTGCCGGGCGCGACGCGGCCGTTCCGCTGCGAAGCTTTCAGCGATTGCCTCGTGGGCGTGACGCGCCCTTCAACCTTTGTTGGTCTGACGCTCGGCGTGCCGCTCGAGCGCTTCAGCCGCACCCTCGAAGTCACGGTTGGCCGCTGGTGGTCGATGCTCCAGCGCTACACCAATTTTATCGGGCTCTCGGTGCGCGAGCGGCTGGCGAGCGCGCTCCTGGAACTGGCCGGCAAGTTCGGCGCCGACGACGCTCGCGGCATCCTGCTGACGCTCAAACTGACGCACGCCGACCTTGCCGAGATCGTCGGCGCTTCCCGCCAGCGCACCACCGAACAGTTGATCGAGTTCGAAGCCGAGAAGATGATCATCCGCGACGGCCGCCGCTTGATTATCGTGCCGGAACGGTTACGCAGTCTCGACCGCGCGGCCGCCGCTCCGGCGCCATCTCCCGTCCCGCGCGGTCAGCGCTGATAGCCGCGAGCGCTCAGCGCCGATGCCGAGCAATGGCGCGTGAAAAGTGCCAAAGTGAGTAAATGAAAATTGCGCTGCACAACCTCCGATGACGACGAGTCAGTTTGTCAGCGTCAACGGCCTGCGTCTGCACTACCTCGATCACGGCGACCGGGCCAAACCGCCGCTCATCTGTCTGCATGGACTGAGCGGCAACGCCCATAGCTTCGACGGGCTCGCGCCCCATCTGACCGCGCACCGGCGCGTGATCGCGGTCGACGTGCGCGGACGCGGCGATAGCGAGTGGGGCCCTCCGGGCGATTACAACGCGACGGTTTACACGAGCGATCTCGCGGCGCTGATCGACGCCTTGGGGCTGCCGCGCGTCTCACTCATCGGCACTTCGATGGGCGGCTCGATCGCGATGATGTATGCCGGCGGCTACCCGGAACAGGTCGAACGGCTGGTCCTCAATGACATCGGACCCGAGATTGATCCCGCGGGCGTTGTGCGCATTACCGATTACATGATCGCTGCGCCGACGAGCTTTGCGACCCTCGCCGGCGTCGCCGCTTATTATCGCGAGAACTATCCCGCGCTGCGCGAAGCGCCGCAGGACGCCCTGCTCGAATTCGTCAAATGGGCCGTGCGCCCAAACGCCGCAGGCGCGTATGAGTGGAAGCTCGATCCCGCCGTGCGGAACATTCCGCGCAGCGGCACCGCCGCCCGCGCGATGGATATGTGGGTGCCGTATGCACGGATTATTGCGCCAGTGCTCGTGGTGCGCGGCGCCGAGAGTGATATCCTGTCGCACGCCACCACTGAGCGGATGCGCACGGTCCAGCGCCGCACGACCGTCGTCGAGATTCCTGGCGTCGGTCATGCGCCGTCGTTGCTCGAGCCCGAGGCGCTCGCTGCCATCAAGAGATTTATGGCGCCCTAGCAGCTGAGCGGATGCGCACGGTCCAGCGCCGCACGACCGTCGTCGAGATTCCTGGCGTCGATCATGCGCCGTCGTTGCTCGAGCCCGAGGCGCTCGCTGCCATCAAGAGATTTCTGGCGCCCTAGCAGCTCCCATGGCCAATCGCAAGCGGCTCGTGATGGTGCGCCACGGCGAGACTGTCGGCAATTCGAGCATTCGCTACTATGGCCGCACCGATCTCGAACTGTCGGAACTCGGGCGCGCACAGATGCGTGCCGTAGCGATCGCACTGGCGGCGCAGTTTGGCCCGGGCGCGCCCTTCAGTCCGATCATTTCGAGTCCGTTCCGCCGCGCGCGCGAGGGCGCCCGCATTATTTGCGGCGACGACGCGAGGTTAGATGAAATCGAAGAATTCCGCGAGGTCGATTTCGGTGACTTCGAAGGCCTTACGGCCGATGAGATCGCGGCGCGTTTTCCCGACGAATTCGCGCGCTGGAATCGCGACCGCCTGGCCCCGAGCTTCACCTATCCGCACGGCGAGAGCCGCGCCGGCTTCACCGCCCGCGTCGAGCGCGGCCTCGCACGGATGCTCCCGCTGCTCGACGCGCCCGCGGCCCGAAATGCACCGGCGCAAGAGCAGCCGGCATTGCTGGTGGCCCATCGCGGCGTTCTCCGCACGATCGCGCGAAGGCTCACCGGTGTCGCGCCACTCATCGAATTAGGCTCGATTCAAATTTTCGCCCGCGACGGCGATTCGCGCTGGCGCGTCGAACTGCTCGACGCCACGACGCACCTTGTCGGGCTGACTTGATCGATCCCGTGCCGGCTCGTCCCGGACGGTTGAAGTTATTGGAGCAGGTTATTCAAGTAGATCTTCGCGTATCGCCGCGATCGCGCTCGGCGCAAGTCCGAGCACCTCGCGTACGAAGCGCTCGATCCCGCCGTTCTCATCGATCATCGCGAAGATCGGCGCGAGTTGATCGGGGCCGAGCAGCATGGTGGGAAAGGTTTCGTTGCTGACGAGAAAATCCTCGATAATCCGCTCGCGGCTGACGCCCAGCATCTCGAGCAGAATCGCGGCGCCGACGCCCGTGCGATCGCGTCCGGCGGAGCAATGGAACAGCAGCGGATAGACCTCGCGCTCCGCCAGCAGGTCGAAGAAAGCGCGCCAGCCGTCGAGAAACTCCGTCAAGATAACCAGATGCTCGTGGCCGAGCGGCGCGTCAATCTTGTGAAAGCCGTCCTCGCGAAACCACGGATCGCCGATCGGGATGTGTTCCCAGCGCACGCCCGGTTGCAAAAATTCCTCGCGCGGCCGTCCCAGATGGCGCACTTCCAGCCGGCTCTGCAGCGTCACCAGCGTGCGTAGCCGGATCTCTTTGACCGGATGCGGCTCGTCAATAGTCAGATTGGCCAGATGGGCCGAGCGATAGACCATCGCACCGCGCACCCGCCGTCCGTTGTCCGTCGGATGGCCGCCGAGATCGCGAAAATTTTTTCCGCCGACCCGCCGCAGCAGATCGAAGTCCACTGCCACGCGCGGCGTCGGCGGCGCTTTATCTTTCAGTTCGCTCTTGCCTGACAAGCAGTTCCACCGTTCGCGTCCCTCCGCGGGAATCATTTTCCGACCGCGCCGCATCCTGCACTATCCTATTCCGCCGCGGCCACTCTCGAAAGCCCGTCCCTTTGCGCGCCGGTTAACTTATGGGCCTTCGCCCACGGCAAATTGCGCGTCTCCGAGAATTGGCGCCGCATAGTTGCCCCCCGGCGTGGTAGCGACGCACGGTCACTACCAGTGCAGCTCTTCGTACATCAACTCGCCGGACGCAAAACGTTCGCGCCGCAGCGCGTGCGCATCCAGCGCCCCGTATGAGCCGGTCGCGATCAGCTCAGCGAGCGCCTGCCCGACCGCGTACGATTGCATCACGCCGTGGGCGCTGAATGAGTGTGCCTCGTATACGCGCTCGCGGGCGAGCCCCACGATCCCGCTGCGATCCGGCGTCATCTCGTACAGCCCGGCCCAGCCGTCGAGGAAGCGCAAGCGTTCGAAGCAACTTGCCCGCGCGTACATCCGCGGCCAGACTTCGCGTTCGAAGAAGGCCGCGCCGTCGAATTTGAACGAATAGCCCGGCGGCTCTTCGGGCGGCGAATAGCCGGCGAGGATATGCGGTCCTTCATTATGAAAATAGACGCCCGAGGTGTCGAAAATCATGCCGTAGGGCTCGAGCGTGGTGACCCGGCTGTCGACCAGACAGAGCTGGCGGCGCACGGCCTGCGTCGGACTGTCGAGGCCGACCATTCGCATAACGTTGGGGGCCCATGCCCCGGCCGTAATCGCCACCGCCTGCGCGCTGAGCTCGATCAACCGACCGTCGCCCGCCTCTCCCGCGCCATCCTGCGTCATCATGCGGGTGAGTTGCCCGTCGTTTAGGGCGGCCTCGGAGCGCCAGCAAAACAGCCGCGCCACGGGAGCGCCGGGATCGATCGCGTAAACGTACGCGCGATCGATCAGCTCTGCGCCGCGCTCGCGCGCGCGGCTGCGGTACTGCATCTTGAGCAGGTTGGAGTTGATAAAGCCGTCGCCCGCCGAGAAGGTCGCCCCGGCGATGCCGTTGAGCCTATCGATCTCCGGCACCCGTTTGGCGACCTCGGCGGCGCTCAAGGCTTCGATCGGATGATCGAGTTCGCGCTGGAGGGGCAAGGCCTTCAGCGCCTCGGCCCAACGACTGTCATCGTAGAGTATGAGATAGCCTTTTTGGCGAAAGCCGACCTCCGCGCGAATCGATTCGTAATAGCGAATCGACGCCCGGCACAGCGAGATATTAACCGGCCGCCACCAGGTCGCGCGCACGCCCCCGGCATTGCGCTCGCTGGAACTCAGTCTCCCGCTCAGATCGAGGTCGATCAGTACGGCCTTCAGCCCCCGCTCAGCCAGCGCCATCGCGAGCGAGCTCCCGACCACCCCGCCGCCGATAATCGCGACATCATAGCGTTCCTTCAACGGATTCATTGATTAGGAAGTTCTATTGGCAAGGGCGGCGGCGGGCTGCCTCAAAATTCTAGCATCAGTTTTCCCGGCAGACCCGACTCGGCCATCGCGGCAAAGGCGCGCGGCAGCTCCTCGAGCGCCACTGTATGGGTGATCATGGCTTCGCTCGCAATCCGTCCGGCCGCCAGCGCCGCGATCGTGGTCTCGACCTCGCCGACCTCCAGCCCGAGGCTGAAATAGATCTCCAACTCTCGGCTCATCGCCGCGCCCGGCGCAAAGCCGTCATCCTCCATCGAGGCGCCCAGCACCGCAACCCGCCCGCCGCGCGCCGCATAATCGATCGCCTGTGCGAGCGTCCCCGGCGCGCCGATGCACTCGAAGACCACGTCGGGCGGCGCACCGCTCAAGCGGACCATCTCGGCGGCGGGATTGCGCATCCGCGGATCGACGGCGCCGTCGGCGCCCAGCTTGAGCGCGAGATCGCGCCGCGGCAGCAGGACTTCCGAGACCACGATCGCGCCGGCGCCGGCGAAGCGCGCCCACAACAGCGTCACCAGTCCGATTGTTCCGCCGCCCATAATGAGTGCACTGTCGCCCGCCTGAAAACGCGCGCGCCGCAGTCCGTGCAGTCCAACCACCAGCGGCTCGACCGTCGCCGCGGCGCGGAAGCTGATTGTGGCCGGTACCTTGTAGAGGCTGCCGGGCCGGGTCTTGACCAGCTCAGCGAAGGCGCCGGCAACCTCGCCGAACCCGAGCGGCTTCGCGGCGAGGCAGCGCACCGCAGCGCCCGACCGGCACATCGCGCACCCCCCGCACGCGACCATGGACATCCCGGCAACGGCGTCGCCCGCGCTGAATCCGGTCACGCCCGCGCCGACTTCATCGATCACGCCGGCAAACTCGTGGCCCATGATCGTGCCCGCCGGCAGCTTGAGCTTTTGCGAGCCTGCGGCGTGCAGATCGGACCCGCAGACGCCGCAGTTTTTGACCCGCACGATGACCTCGCCGGCGCCCGCGACCGGATCGGGCGCCGACGCGATTTCGAGCGGCGCGCCGGGCGCCCTGAAGACCGCCGCCCGCATTACTTCTTCAAGTGGGGAAAGATCGGCGGCCGTTTCTCCTTCAGCGCCGCGACGCCCTCTTCGAGGTCGGCGCTGAAGAAGCCAATCATCTCCATCGCCAGCGACGCCTCGAAGGCCGGCGCGAACATCTTGAGCCAGCCGTTGAGCGCGCGCTTGGTGAAGCGCGCCGCCTGCTGCGGCCCGCGCGCCAGTTGGTTCGCAACCTTGAACGCCCGCTCCATCAACTGCTCGAGGGGCACGCACAGCGCCACCAGGCCGATCCGTTCGGCCTCTTTGCCGTCGATAAACTCCGCGGTCATCAGGTAATACTTCGCCTTCGCCATGCCGCACAGCAGCGGCCAGATGATCACGGCGTGATCGCCTGCGGCGACGCCGAGCCGCAGATGGCCGTCGGTGATCCGCATATTCTCCGCGGCGATCGGGATGTCCGCCATGAAGGCGACCGCGAGCCCGGCGCCGACCGCGACCCCGTTGATCGCGGAAATGATCGGCTTGCTGCAATCGATCATGTTGTAAACGATATCGCTGGCCTCGCGCATCGTCGCCGCGATATTCGCATGGCTGCCTTTCAGCTCGTCGATCATGTCGAGATCGCCGCCCGCCGAAAATGCGCGGCCTTTGCCGGTGACGATCACGACATTGGTTTCCGGATCATCATCGATATCGCGCCAGACCCGGCTGAGCTCCCAGTGCAGGCGCCGATTGGTCGCATTGAGCACTTCGGGACGGTTGATCGTGACGAGCAGGACGCCGTCGGGATGCCGCTCGAACAGCAAAAACTGGTATTCGTCGTAACGCATGGTGTTTCCCTTCCCCTCACTGAACGTCACGCCGATCTGGTCCGGCGCGTCAGACTTGCATACCGCAGATGAGCCTTGGTGGAAAACTCGCTTGTCAGAGATTGCCCTATTTTTGTGTGCTCGCTCGCACTCCTATAATAACACTAGATTCAAAAGCGCGGGGTCTAAATGACCATGAGCGATGCTCCAAACTTCTCCTTCGGTAGTGCTACTGAGCAAGCATATTTTGCGGAAACCCATCGGCCTTTTCTAGAGCGCTTCAGCAGTTTAAAAGCAGCCTTAGAGATTGCGTTTGTTCGTAAGGAGACGGCGAAATGTCGGATCGACGTGATAATTTTTTACCTCGGAAGATTGTGTGTCGAGGATTTTATGGAGGTGCTCTTACTCTGCGCAAACGGCTACGGTGTCGGCGCGACAAAGTTGCTCCGAGGGATGTACGAGCGCTTGGTGACGGCTCGCTACCTGTGTATCCATCCAGCTGAGATCGACAATTTTTTAGACTTCCACTGGGTTGACCAATACAGACTGGCGCAAGCAATTGAGAAAGTATTCCCTGAAGGAACACTGGATAACGCGAAATTGACGGATTTGAAATCCCGGCGGGACGCGGCTCTCCCACGCTTCATGGTCACGGATTGCAAAAAGTGCGGAACGAAGCGGCCTAATTACACTTGGAGCAAGCTGGATTTCGTCTCCATGGCCCGAGCCACTGGTCCGACGGGCGATCGAATTGTTGAGGCGTATTATCTTCCCACGCAACGAGCACACAGCACCGTAGCGGCTGTTCTCAAAAGACTCACGGAAAAGGAAGGCGGCTCGCTTATCAGCTTCGACTCGGGCGCCCAAAGGAAGGACGCAAGTACCGCCCTAATCACGGCCCATAACCTGATTATCAACGTACTCGATCTACAAAAGGACCATTTCAAATTATCGACCTTGGACGCACCCTTGCAAAAGTGCCTTCAAGACTTTCAGGAAATCTGGACGCGAACGGATGAAGCATCTGATAGACGAACTCCTTAGCTAATTTTGGCGTGATTCTCGCAATTTCGCTTAAGTCGCGTAGATCTCCATGATCCGGCGCAGCAATGTGATCGCCTGCGCTTTAGGCCGCTGGAAGGAGTTGCGCCCGATGATCGAGCCGAAGCCGCCGCCCGCGTGGATCGCCGTGACCTCCTGGAGCAAAGCCTCGTCGGTCTCGCGCGCGCCGCCGGAAAAAATCACGATGCGCCGGCCGTCGAAGCAGCTCTGCACGACGTGACGCACGCGTTCCGCCATTGGCTCGAGCGGGATGTGCGCAGCCTCATAGACTTTTTTAGCTTCGGCCACTTCGAGACGCGCGCTCGGCATCTTGACCTTGATAATGTTCGCGCCGAGCTGTGCCGCGATCTGCGCGGCGTAGGCGACGACATCGAGCGCGGTCTCGCCCTCCTTGCTGAGTCCCGAACCGCGCGGATACGACCACACCACCACGGCGAGCCCGTGGGCCTTGGCCTCCTCGGCGATCCCCTGAAGCTGCTGGTACATCTCGCGGCGGACCGCCGAACCCGGGTAGATCGTGAAGCCGACTGCAGCGCATCCGAGCCGCAGCGCGTCGCGCACGCTGCCGGTGACGGCGGAAATTGGATCACGCTCGTCGAGCAGCAGATCATGATTATTGAGCTTGAGAATCAGCGGAATCTCGCCGGCGAACTGCGTGGCGCCGGCTTCGAGGAAGCCCAGGGGCGCCGCGTACGCATTGCAGCCGGCTGCGATCGCCAACTCGAAATGATAGAGCGGATTATAGGCGGGCGGATTCGGCGCGAAACTCCGCGCCGGCCCGTGCTCGAAACCCTGATCGACCGGCAGAATCACCAGCCGTCCGCTGCCGGCGAGCTTGCCATGATTCAGCATCCGCGCCAGGTTCGCGCGCACCCCGGCGTTTTCGGAGTCATAGTAACTCAGAATTTCTTTCACGCGTGCGCTTGACATAGAAATCTCAACTCCCGGTAGTTCCGATAGAGATAGGTTGATCCCGGCCTCGGTTGAATGACTATTCCACTTTTCGCTACCCAGTCTTTTTTTACTAATCAGATTTCACTGCTCACACCATCCCGGCGGCAAAGTGCGCGGCGCCGATCAACGCAGTATTCTCATTCAAGGAGACCCGCACCGGAATTTGTTCGAGCGTCGACCGCAGCCGCCCCTTGTCGAGGAACGCGCGGATAAAGCCGCCGCCGCGCAGGATCGGGAGAATCTTCGGCGCGATTCCGCCGCAGACGTAAACGCCTCCCAGTGCGAGGTATTTCAATGCCAGATGAGCCGCCTCGGCGCCATAGATCGCGGCGAAGATCTCGAGCGCGCGAACGCATCGCGGCTCCTGATCTTTGATGCCCGCCTCGCCGATTACCGCGGACGGATCCTCGGCACGCATCCGCGTCGCCAGCCACTCCGGCTCGGGCTCGCCGCCGCGCGACAGCAGAAAACGGTAGATATTATGCAGCCCCGGACCCGAGACCAGCCGCTCGAAACTCACATGGCCGAATTCCTGCTCGAGAAACTTCAGTAGCAGCTCCTGCTCCCCGCCGCGCGGCGCGAAGTCAGCGTGGCCGCCTTCCGACGCGATTACATGCCAGCCCGCGCTCGTGCGGACCATCCCGGCCTCGCCGAGTCCGGTGCCCGCGGCAATCACCACGACGTTCGCCGATCGACTCGGCGAACGGCCGCTCTGCAGCGTCGCAAGCTCGCCGGCCTCCAGACGCAGGGTGCCCCATGCCGTCGCTTCGAGATCGTTCAGCAGCCGCGTCGGCGTCCCGGCGAGAAGCTGTGCAATCGACGCTTCGCTCATCGCCCATGGGATATTCACCGGCCGCCCAACGCCGTCGATCACTGCGGCCGGAATCCCGAAGCAGGCCGCGTCGATCTTGCCTCGACCCTGGAGAAAAGTCGTCAGCGGCGCTTCCAGACTCGCCCATTCACGCGTCCGGAATTGACGATCGGCGAGCATCGCGAGCGCGCCGCCGTCGGCGCGGTAGAGCCCGAGATGGATTTTCGTCCCGCCCACGTCGCCGGCGAGAATCGTCGATGCGGTCATAGTGCTATTTGGCCGACAATAATCTCAGAGCGTGCGCCACGCCCGGCCATCCTGCGCGATCATCAGCGCCGCCTCCGTCGGCCCCCACGAGCCCGCCGCATAGCGCGCCAAGGGCACCGCCGAGTTCTTCCAGGCGTCAAGTATATTCTGAATAAAGCTCCAGGCTGCTTCGACCGTGTCCCGCCGCATGAAGAGCGTCTGATCGCCGATAATCACGTCGCGCAGGAGCGTCTCGTAAGCCTCAGGCGTGGTCGTCGCGTAGTGAAAATCCACCTTGACCGGCGCCAGCCGCAGCGCCGCCCCCGGTAATTTCGAGATAATGTTGAGCGAAAGCCCCTGGTCAGGCTGGATCCGCAGTGACAGCACGTTAGACGCCAGCGGCGGTGCGGGCCGGGCATTGTACAGGATGCGCGGCACGCCTTTGAAACAAACCGCGATCTCGCTGCTCCGCTTGGGCAGCCGCTTGCCGGTGCGGATATAGAACGGGACGCCCGCCCAGCGCCAATTCTCGACGTAACACTTAAGCGCGACGAAAGTCTCGGTCGTCGAGTCCGGCGGGATATGCTCCTCCTCCAGGTAGCCTTTCACCTTCTCACCCCCGACCAGACCCTCGTCATATTGTGCCCGCACGATCCAGCGATCGACGTCCGCGGCGTCAAACGGCCGCAGCGAGCGGATGACGTCGAGCTTGGCGTCGCGCACGGTGTCGGGCGCCGTCGACCGCGGCGGCTCCATCGCGATCATGCACAGCACCTGCAGAATATGGCTCTGCACCATGTCGCGCAGCGCGCCCGCGTGATCGTAATAATCGGCGCGCGTACCGACGCCCTCGTCTTCGGCCACCGTTATCTGCACGTGATCGATAAAGCGTGAAGTCCAGACCGGCTCGAAGATCGCGTTGGCGAAGCGCAGCACCATCAGGTTTTCGACCGTCTCCTTGCCGAGGTAATGGTCGATGCGGAAGATCTGGTTCTCGGTGAAGTGGCGGGCGAGCCGGTTGTTGATTTCGCGCGCGCTGGCGAGGTCGTGCCCGATCGGCTTCTCGATCACCACCCGCGTAAACGAATGATCCCCCTCCGTCGGCTTCGTCAGCCCGGCGGCGGTCAACCCCGTCGAGCAGGTATCGATAAATTGCGGCGGCACCGCAAAATAGAAAATCCGGTTGCCGGCCGTGCCGTGTTCACCGTCGAGCTGCCCGAGCCGCTCCTTTAACCGCGCATAGGCGGCCGCGTCGTCGAAGCCGCCCGAGACGAAATGCAGCATCGGCGCGAAGCGTTTCCAGCCCTCGTCGGTCAAGGGCTGGCGTGAAAAGTGCTGAATCCCGTCGTTGGCAAACTTGCGATAGCTCTCGTCGTCCAGCTTCTCCATCGAGAAGCCCACGATCGTAAAATGCTCCGGCAAACCCCCTTCGAGCGATAGATTGTAGAGCGCTGGCAGCAGCTTCTTGTGACTCAAGTCGCCGGCCCCGCCAAAGATCGTCAGGATACAGGGAACATCGCGCGGCGCGGGCATGGGTTCAGCATTCATCGACAGATCCGGCAAGCAAGTTTGGGGATAACTTAAGGCTATGCGACCGGCGAAAGTCGCGAAAGCCGACCGCTCGCAAATTTAATGCACCACTGGCGAAGCCGAAAGCGCCGCGAGCAGGCAGCCTGTCCTGAGCGAAGCCGAAGGAAGTCTGCCGGCTGCGTTCAGAATTTTGGTTTTATCGGATCCTGCGCGATCAGCGTGCGCAGATCGTCTTGTCGAAACAGCCCGGCGACCGCGCGCGTCAGGGCCACCGACAGCACTTCGCCCGGCTGATCGTAAATCCCGGTCTCGTCCCCGCCGGCCCCGCCGCCCACCGGCGGATCGTCATACCTCGACGCGCTGTCGCCCTGCCAGAAGGCCACCTCGAACGGCGGCTTGTAGATCGTGACGCTGAGCGCGACGACCGCCTCCGTGCGCCACGACGGGCCCGCCCAGCCGTCCGGCCCGCGATGCTTTGTGACCCAGCAGCGCTTTACCCTCGCGCTGATCACGTAGTCGGCCTTGCGCGCCGCAAGCTCCGCCTTGAGCGGCGTCGGCGAGACCGTCGCGCTCATCCCGGCCTCCTGTCCCGCTTGCGCGATCGCCCCCGCGAACAGATCGCCGAGCGCCGGCCCATAGAGCCGCTGCGCGACCTGCCCATCCGCGGCGAAGACCGTCCCGATCGCCGGGTGCCCCTCGAAAGGCTCGTGGCCGCCCGCGCCGGCGTCCTTGAAGTCGCGCGCGTCTACCACCGCCACGACCGCGACCTGCCGCTTCGGATACGTATTCTCGTAACCCTTTACCTGAAACGGAAAGTACTGGACGCTCTCCACCGAGTTTGCCGCGAGCGGACTCGCCGCCTGATTCGACGCGCATCCCGCGGCGATTACGCACAGCGCGGCGCTTAGCCGCAGGATCGCGCCGAGCCACCGCGCCCGCACGTCCCGATGCTCAACCGCGCGCGGCCTGCGTGCGCTCGCGGAACAAGAACAATGTTCCCCCGATCTCGACGCGATCACCGCTCTTGAGCTCGCAGCGCCCGCCGACCGGCGCACGATTCACCAGCACCTGCCCGCCGCCCGTCGCGCTGACGTAGAAGCTGCGACCTTCGTGCCGGATAACCGCATGATGAGCCCGCACCGCCTGATCGCCGAACAGCCCAATGTCGCTCTCTTCGGCGCGTCCGATAACCGTCACCGCCTTGAGCAGCGGATACTCGCGCCCCTCGAGCGCATTGCGGCTCTGGCTGCGCACGACCATCAGCCACGCGCGCTTGAGGATCTCCCCGACCAGGCCGATGAAAAAGCCGATTAGCGCGCCCAGCACGATGATCGCGATCATCCGCCCGAGCGTCTGCGGCAGCGCCGCCGTGACCTCTTCATAGCACAGCCCGCCGATCGCCCCGCCCAGCAGTCCGCCAAGCGCGCCGTTGCGCCGCCGATCACTCGAGCGCGTCGCGCCGCCGACCCCCAGCCCGACGATCAGCCCCAGCACCGCCCAGCCCACGACGCGCCCGACCAGCCCGTGAAACAGATCGAAGGCCACTTCCGCGATCAGCAGGCCAAGCCCGCCGCCGAGCGCGCCGATAATGATTCCGAACTGCGCGCCGCGCATTGCCTGCCGGAACTGCCCGACGCTCAGCGCCTCAATCGAAGCGAGAAAGGCCGCGATAAACAGCCCGATCAGTCCACCCAGCACGAGGTCGCGGGCGTACACATTATGGATGCCGAGAAAGGGCTCCGCGGCGCCCCACGCGCCCAGCCCGCCCAACCCGCCGGCGGCTGCATAAAACAGCAACTTTTCCCGTGAAACGTTGATCGCCATAACTGCTTGCAGACGGCCTCACGCGCGACGCCGTTCACGCGCCGCCCGGTCTTTGCGAGAAACTCCTAGGTCAGAAAAACTTCACGCACCAGGTTCGTATCGTTATACTCGCGCCCCTCCGCGATCAGCTCGCCCTCGAAGCGCAGGTAAAAGGCGTAGCGCTGCCGGTACGGACGCCCCTTGATCCCGATTGTATCAGCTTCCGCCAGCGCAAAGACGTGCGGACCTTCGCTGATAATCGTCCCGAGCTTGAGCCGCAGCCCCTCGGGAAAGAGCCGCTTGAGCGCCGCGCTCTCGCTCTCGGCGAAGTTCTGCCGTCCCACGATCGGCGGAAATTCGGTGAGCCCCGACATGATCGCGAAGCTGAAATTCTCGCTGATCAGCTCGGCGAAAACCACCGCATCGGCGTGATTGAAATTTTCGAGAAAGCGCCGCGCACGCTCTTTCTGCTCGCTTGCCGTCATCTCTCCCGCCTCGTCGCTATCAGCACTTGGCTTTCAGCGTATTTCATTCCTCGGCGTATCGCAGAATGGCAAAACAAAAGTTCATAATACAAAAAGTAGCAGTGTCATTCTGAGCGTAGCGAAGAATCGCGGATCCTTTAGCTTCCCACAAGTCCCTAGTTGCTCCGCGCCGACCAGGTCCCGTGTTCGCCCGAGGCCGAGTCGAAAGTTCCCGTCATCGAATCACCCAGCAGCGTGCCGGTGAAGTCAAAGGTTTCGGCCCCGTAGGGCACGGTAAAAACCAGTTGATCGCCGCGCACAAAGCCCTGCAACGGGGTCGTGCCATAGCCCGCCAGATTCACCACCAAATCGCCATGCAGGAAGCCGTTGGGCTGCGGCCGCAAACGCAGCTCGAGGCCCGCGCTGCGGTTACCGCCAATCCCCTGGATCGAGCCGCTCGCCACGCTCGGCACGCCGGAACCGGGCGCGCCGCCGCCGCCCCCGCCTCCATAACTTCCGCCGCCGCCGTAACTTCCGCCCCCACCGGCGCCATAGCCTGCGCTGCCGCCGTAGCTTCCCCCGCCCCCATAAGGCGCGCTCGCCGTGTCGGCCTCGATCCGAAACGACCGCTGCGCGAACAGATGGTTGTTCAGATAGAAATTCACCGTGTAGCGGCCGGGCAAAAAAGCCCCGCCCGCCGCATTGCCGACCCGCCCGCTGAAGACCACGCGTGACTGATCGCGCGCGACCGCCTGGATGTCGTCGACGCTGCCCAGCGTGCTGCCGTCCGGGGCCAGGTACGCCGCATCCACCTTGTACTGACCCTCGTTGAGTCCGTACAGCCGATTTTGAAACGCCGTGCGCCAGCCCACGAACAGCACTTTCGACACCGTGAAGACGTTCGACGGCGCCGACAGCGCGGTGCCGTCCTTGGTGGTGTTGAGAAATTCGATACTTTCAAGCTGCAACGGCTGGCGCATCCGCGCCTGCAGCAGCGCGAGGCGCCGGCTCTCCTCGTCGCGCGTGGCCGCCGCCGTATGCGCCTCCGCCTTCGCCCGCAGCGCGGCCGCCTTGGCCGCGAGATCTTCGCTGACCGTAAAGCGCTGCTCGCCAAGCAATTTGTCGTCGGCGTCATACAGCGCAATCCGATAATCGCCGCCCTTGATCGCGCCCGTATTCGGCACCAGCGCCACGCCGCCCAGGTCCACGGTCTCCTGCATCGGGCCGACAAAGCGTTCATCAGAAGAGCTCGAGGTAATCTGCGTTCCGCTCGGATCGTAAAAGCGCGCCTCGACTTTGCTGCTCTGACTGTCCAGTCCCGCCAGCCCGTTCTTAAACGACGCCTGCCACTTCAAATACGGGTTCGTGATCAGCTCGACATCGGTGAAATTCGCGCGCGGCGCGCCCAGCGGAGTTCCCGCGCGGGTTGAGAGCGCCAGCGTCATCTGCTCGAACTCCAGCGGATTAGCCCGCGCGGCGGCCAGCAGTTCGGCGTGCTTCCACGGCAGTTGATTGATCAACGGCGTGAGGCCCAGCCGCGCCTGCATTTGCGGATCTTGGTAAACATAGGTCGCGCCGAAAGCCAGCGCGCCAAGCAAAAGCGCGAAGACTGCAAACACCGCGAGCGAGCGCCGCCGGCTGCGTCGCCGCCGCGGCTGATAGGCGATCGCCTCCGTCTCCAGCGGCGGCGCGGGAAAGCTCAGGTCGGCCGTCCCGCTCTTCGCGCTCGCCTGCGCGGCCGCGGCCTCCAGGCCCCGTCCGTAGAGCAGCATGTCGCGAAATTCCAAAATCGTGGCGGGCCGCCTGCTCATCTCATACGCCAGCGCGTGGTCGATCGCGCCAGCCAGGTTCCGCGCCGCGTCCGGCCGCAGCTCGCGCACCGGCGGAAAGCTGAACGGCGGAAACTTCTCCGGATCGCGCCCGGTCAGGACGTAGTGCAGCGTCGCGCCCAGCGAGTAGATATCGCTGCGCGGATCCGCCACCCCCTGGTACTGCTCCGGCGGCGCAAAGCCCAGCGTCCCGATCATCGTCCCCTTGCCCTGCGCCTTGAACAGCCGCGCGATCCCGAAATCCACCAGCACCGCCCGCCCCTCGGCCGTCAGCATCACGTTCGACGGCTTCATGTCGCGATAGATCACCGGCGGATGCAGTCCGTGCAGATAGCCCAGCACCTCGCAGAGCTGCCGCGCGATATCCAGGATCAGACCCTCGGGCAGCGGGCCGCCCCGCACCGCCAGCTCTTCTTCAAGGTTGCGCCCCTCGACGTACTCCATCACCAGGTAGTGGCGATTCAGATGGTCGAAGCGATCGCTCACCGCCGGAATCGCCGGATGCTTGAGCTGCGCCAGCGTATCGGCCTCGCGCGCGAAATATTCGTTGGCCTCGATCCGCTGCTGCGGATCGATAAAGTGATCGACCATCTCCTTGATCGCGCAGAGCCGGTTCGAGAGCCGCTGGTCGCGCGCCAGATAGACCATCCCCATGCCGCCGCCGCCCAGCAGCCGATCGACCAGGTAGCGCCGTTGCAGCAGCGTTCCCGCCGTCAACGGGCCGGGCAGCGCCGCACTCTCCGGCGGTTTAGGCGAATCCGGCATCGCTAGCCCGCGAAAATCGCGATCACGGAGATATTGTCCGTGCCGCCGCCCGCCAGCGCCGCGGCGATTAGCTCGCGCGCCGCCGCCGCCGGCTCCTGATGACGCCGCACAATCTCCTGAATTTGCGCATCCGTCACGTGCACCGTCAACCCGTCGCTGCACAGAATCAGCCGATCCTCCCGCTTGAGCCGAAAGGCGACCGTTTCCACCCCCGCCGGTCCGTTCGGCCGCGCCCCCAGCGAACGCGTGATCACGTTCTTGTGCTCGTGAGTGCGCGCCTCGACGGCCGTGATCTGACCGATTTCGATCAATCGCTGCACCAGGGAATGATCCTTGCTGAGCTGGCGCAGACCCGACGGTTCGCTCAGATAGGCGCGGCTATCGCCCACCCACGCCATCGCCGCGTCGGGCGGGACGATCACCAGGCCGACCCCGGTCGAGCCCATCCCGCGCGCCTCCACATGAACCCTCTGGTATTCCAGGATCTTCCGATTCGCCTCTTCGAGCGCCTGCTCGATCAAGCTGCCGAGTTCGGTCACCCCGAAGCTGCCCAGGCGCGCTTCAACGAATTCCCGTACCGTCCCGACGGCGATCGCGCTGGCGATTTCGCCGGCCTCCGCGCCGCCCATCCCGTCCGCGATTACGTAGAGCAGGCTGGTCGCCGGCTCGATCTGCGAGTCCCGCCGATATTCCGCGGTCAGCACCGCGTCTTCGTTAAGTTCCCGCACTTTGCCAACGTCCGTCAGCGCCGCCGCGCGGACTTCGACCACGCCCGCCAGCTTCACCAGCTCGGCCTTGAGCGCCTCGACGCTCGCCCAGCGCGTCTGTGGATCGAAGCTGAGCGCGCGGCGCACGACACTCTCGAGCGCCGGCGTCACCACGTGCGGCGGGTAAAAGCGCACCTCCCCGGCCTCCTCGCGCCAGCTCTCCGCTTCCAACCGCTCGCCGGTCAAACAGGTGTAAAGCACCGCGCCGATCGCAAACACGTCGGCGCGCTTGTCGGCCTTCTTGCCGCGATAGATTTCCGGCGCCGTATAGCCGTCGTTGAAAATCGGCGCACTCTGCAGTTCGTTGTCGTTGCTCACGTAATCGAGTCCGAGCAGCTTGACCCGTCCGCCGGCGCTAAGCGCGATCGCTTCCGGGCAAAGGTCGTTGACCCTCAGCCCGCGCCGATGAATAAACGCCACCGCCTGGCAGAGCTGGATCGCCACGCTCAGCGCCTCGTTCTCCGTCAGCCGCAATCCGCCCGCACGATTCGCCAGCGGCGTGAGCTGCTCGTCCGGATAGGCGAGATAGACTCTTCCACTCTCCGCGAAGCCGTCAGTCGCCCGGTAGATCGCCGGATGGTTCAGCGTCAGTGAGAGCGCGCGGACCCGCCCGAAGGTCTCGCCCAGGTCTTCAGTATGGCTCTCGATATGTTGCGGGCGCTGCGCTTGCGGCGACGCCTCGACCGTATCCGCAATCGTATCCGGCGCCGTAGCCAGATCCGGCGCGGCGACCACAGCCGGAGCAGGTTCGACGGCCCGCGTTGCAATCGCATTCGCGGCGTCGATAACTTCGACCGTCGAGTCGTGGCCGGAATATTCTTCTTGCGCGCCGCCGACCGCGGCCGCAGCATTTGTCGCGGGCGCCGGCGTGATGGCGGTTGGCGTGGCGGCGCCAGGCATGATCGTCGCCGGCGCCGCCGCGCCGCTCCCGTTCGCCGCGGACGCGCGCGGACGGAGCTTCAGATCGGCGGTCTTCGCCCGCGGCCCCGCCGGATCCTGCTCCACCTGAATTTCCGACCCAGCCCCTTCATGACTCGAAACTTCCTCAGTGAGCGCTTCACTGACCGCGCCGAGCTGCTCGCGCAGTTGAAAAATCTCGCGGCCATGCGCGCCCGCACGCTCCGCCTTGTAGCGATTCTCCTGCGAGCTTTGGCTGATCAGCTTGACGATCCGATAGCCATGGAGGAGCTCCGTGCCGGCCGCCAGCGGCGCGATTTTGGGCGTCGGCGGACGCGCGACGGTGGCCGCGAGACCCTGCCCGCAGCGCTCGCAGAATTTTGTCCCCTCTGCCGACTCCTCACCGCATTGCGGACAGATTATCATTTTTCCTGCCCGTCTCCTCAGCTCTTCCTGAACTCGAGCTTGGCGCCGCCCAGCACAATTTCGTCACGATCGCGCAGCTTGTAAAGCTGATCGCGCCCGAGCCGTCCCCGCCCAGCCACGTAGGTGCCGTTGAGGCTGCCCAGATCGCGAATGAAATAATCGGCGCCCTGCCGGATAATCTCGGCGTGGCGATGCGAGACGCGATCGCCGCCGCGCGGCAGCCGCGACAGGTCGACATCGACGTCGTCATAATCAGCGCCGCGCCTCCCGTTGCTCGCAGAGCCGGCGAGGCCGCTCACGTTGCGCCCGATCACCACCCGGCTTCCGGTCAGACTAAAACGGATCGCGTCGCCGCTTGTCGCGAGCCAAGCCCCAGCCGCCACGCTCCCCGGCTCCAGTTCGATCGCATTTCGCGACCCGCCATTGCCGATGCGCGTTGGCGCAGCGCCGGCTTCCACCGTCGCCACAATCGTTGACCCGAGCGCCGCCCGCGCCGGGACAGGCACAGGCACACCCACACGAAGGTCCGGCGGCGTCAGCCGCGCCGGCGTCTTCGCCCTGCTCGATACAGCAGCAGCTTTGACGACTCGCGGCGATTGCGGCTTGTTCGCGGATGCGGGTTTGACGATCTGCGGCGCTTGCGCCTTCAGCCCTAAGTCTCGAGTCTTCGCGGTGGCCGACGCGCCCGACCGTGCCGGCGTCAGCCCGGCCGGCGGATTACTGACCGACATATTCTTGACCGGCAGATTCAGGCTCCGTTGCGTATCACCCCGCGCCGTTTTGGGCTTGGCCGCCGGCATCACGAGTGAGCGCGGGGTCGCGGCGCGCGCCGCCGCCTGCGGCCGATCGAGCACGATCGTGGCCATCTGCGCGCCGCCCCGGCCATTGCCGTCTGCGACGCCAATGCTGGCGGACGCGGGTTTGCCCGCCGCCGTCGCCGGAAGCAAATCGCGCATCTCCTGCGCCGAACGCGGCCGCTTTTCGATATTTTGGTCGAGCGCCCGCATCACCACCGCCGCCGTCGCCTCGGAGACCTCCGGAGCGAGCTCGCGTACCGGCGGGAAGCTGAAGGGCGGCTCAAGCTGCGGATCGCGACCGGTCAACAGATGATGCATGGTCGCCGCTAGGCCGTAGAGGTCCGAGCGCGGCTCCATCTTACCTAGGTACTGTTCGGGTGGCGCGTAGCCTACCGATCCGATCTGCGTACCGTGTCCGCCCGGCGGCAAAAACCGCGCGATCCCAAAATCGATCAGCATCGCATGACCCCGCTGATCTATCATGATATTGCCCGGCTTCAGATCGCGGTACACCAGCGGCGGCTTCTGACTGTGCAGGAAGTATAGGACCTCGAGAATCTCGCGCGCCCAGCCGGTGACCTGCGCCTCCGGAATCCGCGCCCGCGGTCCTAAAGCGTCGAGCCGATGCTGCAAATCCCCCCCCGCGACGTACTCCATCACCAGGTAGTGACGTCCGCCTTCAGTGAAAAAATCGATCACCTGCGGGATACTCGGATGCGACACCGTCGCGAGTACGCTGGCCTCGCGTTTGAAATCGTCGATCGCTTTTTTCTCGGCTATACCGTCGCCCAGCACCATCTCCTTGGCTGCAACCGGACGATTGGCCAGCCGCGTGTCGTTGGCGAGATAGACTCGCCCCATTCCGCCCTGACCAAGAATTTTGTGGATGCGATAGCGGCCGTCGAGCAGATGATTGGACGGCAGCGGCTCACCGGGCTTCATCGCGGCTGTACACTGTTCACGGCGCGAGCCCATTGCGTCGAATCGCGATCAGCCGAACGCGGTGCTCTAAGAAATCGGACTGATCGTCAGTTTCAGGAACGTCTTGCCGATAATTACTTCGTCGCCATCTTTGAGTTCGGTTGGATTACCCGGCTGCAGTCGCGGCTGGCGGTTAACATACGTGCCGTTGAGACTGCCGATATCTTCGATTGTGATCTTGCCGCCGTCGAGCCGGATCAGCGCGTGCTTGCGCGAAATTTTGGCCTCGGTGTCGTCGGCGTCGAGATCGACTTCCGGGAACGATCCGGTCTCCGGATCCCAGCGTCCGACCAGATTATTGCCGGTTTCGAGCTCGAATTCCTGATTCCGCCGGCCGCCGCGGGTGATCGAGAGTTTGGCCTTGAAGGGCGCGGGCGCGGCAGCCGCTGCGGGGGTGGGACTGGGGGCCGTCATCTCGCCGGTCGGCGCTTTTGATGGCGTAGTAGCTTCGGGGGCTGTCGCCGCGGGCTCCGACGCGGCCAGTGCAGGTTCGCTAACGGGCGGCACTACTGGCGCTTCGGCAAGCGCCGAGGGCCCCTCGCCGCCGTTGGCCGAGGGCGAGGGTGTTGCCGCCGCCGCGCCGAGCTTGGCCCCGCAGCCGTCGCAGTAGTCCAGACCGTCCATGTTCTCGTAGCCGCACTCACCGCATTTGATCATGTTCTTTCCACACCTCTCATACCCGCCTACTGGCAGGTCTATTCCCGCCGCGCGCCGCAACCAGATGGCACAGCTATTCGTCCTTTTGCAACGCTTTCAACGCCTCCGGATCGAGCATCTGAGTTTTTCTGACGACCGCCTGCGCCTGCAACAGCGTGGTCTTGGCGGCTTTGCCCTGAAGCGTTTGCGTCTTCTTGACCTGATCCATCAGACCCGCGAGCGCCTGAGTCGCCTTGACATTGCCGAGACGCTGCGTGCCCTGGATGGCATTGCCCAACAGCCGCGTTGCGCGATCGACATTGCCGAGTTTCAACTCTTCCTCGGCGCGCGCCTGCAGCTTGGCGATCGAGACCTGATCCACCAGGTTCATGACGCGACCGTTGCGCTTGCTGGTCAGTGTGCGATCGAGCGTGTACTCGACCGTCACGTCCAGGCTGGTTTCGCCCGCGCCGGCGCCGGGCAGCTCGTAATGAAAGGTTGATTGGGCGATGCGCACCGGCCCGGGCCGCCGCGGCGGCAGAACGAGGGTCAGCAGCGCTGAGCCCGGCGTTCCCGCCTCCAGGTCGCCAATCTCGTAGGCAACTTTGCGTTCGTCAACTAGCGGCGCGCCGAGCGCGTAGATTTCCGGACTGGCGCGGAAGGCCTCGCGAATCTGCACGCCTTGGGCCAGCATCAGATCGATTTTGCCGTTGCGGATGCTGACCGCGCGCAGTCCCTGCAACTCGTCCTCGAAGATGCCCGGGATCTCTGCGGCGTCCCCGATAAAGTGATACTTGCCGTGGGAATCCTGCGCAATCCGCATCAGCAGTTTTTCGTTGAACTCGACCCCGACGCCCATCGCGGAGAAGGAAATCTGCTCGCGATTCTGGTTGGCCAGGTCGATACAGGCGGTCTCCTCGTAGGTCTGCCCGTCGGTGAGGACCAGCACGCGATTGAGCCGGTTGGGGGCAAAATTCTTTTTGACTTCTTCGATCGCTGCGCGCATCCCGAGCGCCATCTGGGTGCCGCCGCCGATCTCGAGCATGTCGATTTCATCGAGGGCGCGGCGCACCGCCGATTTGTCGTGAATCTGATCAGGTTGAACGATAACGCGCGCCGAGTCGGCGAAGGCGACCACGGCGATTTTGTCCTCGGGCGCAACGTTTTCGGAGAGGAACTTGACCGCCTCGGTGACGAATTCGAGGCGCCGTTCGTCGTACATCGAGCCCGAACGATCGAGCACGATGCCGAGATTAAGCGGCAGGCGCGCCCCCGCACCGCTGCCGCCGGCCCCGGCGACCGCCTCGAGCAGCACATAGAGCACGAAGTTTTCGGCGCTCGAGAGTACATAGTCGCTACTCGCGAGCGCGCTGAATGTCAGCCCCGATGGCATCTACAATTCACCCCTACGAGGATTCTAGGTGCAAGGATTGTCCCTTAGCAACATGCTCCAGCACAGCGCCGACTTTTTGATGGCAAATCACCGCGTTGCGGCATTGCGTGTCAGCCGCGCAGGACATTTGACGTAGCGACCATCCATTTTATTTATTCGATCGCTTTGGCAGCGATCCGGTTGACAGCTCGTGCAACACCGTCTTGCCGCGAGCGCCCTGAGAGCGTTAGGGTAGCCTCAGGTATGGGCCGGTCAGTCAAGGGAGACCCATCGCGCACTTGAGGTTTGGGGGGCATGGAGATGAAGTCTGGGATGCGCGGCTCCAAGTCAGAATTCGATTGAAGGTTTATAGCCTGTGCGGCCGTGAAGCTTGCGGCGCGCAAGTGAGTGACTTTTTTGATGTTCACGCTTGACGAAAGCCATTTAAGGCGGCTGGTTGAAAGCTCGCCCGATATCGTTATTGCAGTCGATCGCTCGGGGACGGTTATCTACTACAACGACGGCGCGCGAAAGAATCTGCGCTACACCGCCGATGAGATCATCGGGCAGAAGATTTCACGGATCTACGCGTCTCTCGAGGAGGCGCGCCGGGTTATGAAGGCGCTGCGGGATTCGCCCGACGGCGGGCGGATCGCGAGCTTCGAGACCGTATTGTGCGACAAGGACGGGATGCATTTTCCCGCGGCGATTTCCGGCTCGCTGATTTATGATGACCAAGGCGCTGAGGTCGGCTCGATCGGCTTTGCGCGCGATATCCGCCAGATGCGGCGTCACGATCAGTTACTGACGGCCGGCGAAATCGCCGTGAGTCTGGCGCATGAGATCAACAATCCGCTCGAATCGATTATCAACAATCTCGACCTGCTCGCGGGTTGCGCCGAATCTCATCTGAGCCCCTCCGAGATGGTGACCGAGAATGCGCGGCTCGACTCCATTCGCCGCGGGATCGAAAGAGTGCAGGCCAGCGTCCGGCGGCTCGACGAAATGGCGCGCAAGGGCGACTACATCACCACCGACTATATTCAGGGACGCCGGATGACCGACCTCGGGGAACGTTCTGAAAAGTCAGAAAAGTCGGAGAGGCCGGAAAAAAACGGCGCGGTCAACGGCAATGTGGCGCATCGCGCCGACTGGCCCCTGACCGGCATGTCCGTGCTGGTGCTCGACGACGACGTCACCGTGGTTACGTCGTTGGCCGACGTGCTGCGCGCCGAGCGCTGTGTCGTCCACACCGCGACGCGGCCGAGTGCCGCCTTCGGGATCATCCGCAACGTCAAGGTTGACGCGGTGATCTCGGATGTCGTCATGCCCGAGATGGACGGTTACGAGTTCTACCTGAAGGTCAAGGAAGAATTGCCCAAGCTGCCGGTGATCCTCATGACCGCCTACTATTACGACAAGGATCACATCATCAAGCGCAGCCGCCTGGAAGGCGTAACCGGCGCCATCTTCAAGAAGCCGGTGAATCCGGCCAAATTGCGCGAGCTGCTTTTGAAGTTGCACAAGTAGATCCCGCGACGGTTCGAGAATCAGCCTTCAATCCAGGCGCGGCGGCGGTTCAGCTCGTGACTACAATGAACTGCGGCGAGCTGGCGCCGTTCGAGGGGTTCTCGGTCGCCGAGGAGCCAACCGAGGCCAGGAGGCCGGTGGTTGAGTCGATGCTCAAGCCCGTCACCGTGCCGCTACCTGAGTTGGTGACGAAGAGGTTAGCCGCGCTCAGTGCGTTATCGACCGCGAGGCCGATCGGCGCAGCGAATCCCGTGGCCGAGGTCGAAAAGGTCAGGATGCCGGCGGCGAACGCATAAATCTGAACTGCATTAAGGCTCGGAGTTGCGACGTAGAGAAAGGCGTTGCCGTTCGGCGTCACTGCGAAGACCAGACCGGCGGCGGCTACGCCCAGCGCCGTGGTTTGAGAATTCAGCAACAGGGAGCCGTTCGACTGAATCGCAAAAACCGAGACCACGCCGCTAGTTGCGTCGGCGACAAAAACCCAACTTCCGGTCGTGTCCATCGTGATCTGGGCCGGCTTACCCCCAGCGATGCCCAGGGTCAGGGTGCTGCTGAGCAGGGTCCCGAGAGTTCCATCAGTGTTGATCGCAAAGGCTGAGACCACGCCGCCGCCGCCCTGATCGGTGATATAGGCGGTTGAGCTTGAGAGGACGCCGCTGATCGGAGTGGTCAGATTGCTGGTGGTGGAGGCGGGTGTGTTGGCGGTCAGAGCGCCGCTGGCGTTGACGATGTATTGCGAAATCGACCCGCTGGAGTTGATCGCATACGCGGCGGTTCCGTCAGTCGTGACGAGGACCTGCTGTGGATTGGTCCCGGCCGTGATGGTGCCGAGCGCGCTCAGATTGCCGTTGGAGGTGAGAGCGAATTCGTGGACCTCGTTGTCGGCGCTGTTGGCCACGTACAATGCTTTTGAAGGGATGGCGGCGAGCCCGAGCGGTCCGCCTGCTTTCCCGCTTCTGATCGTCCTGGGGTTCGCCGGTACGCCGGAAGAATTGCTGAGCGCGGATAACTTGCCGTCGGCGAAATTGGTGACATAGACCGAGCGCGTCGTGCCGGTGCCGCCGCCGCCACCCCCACCGCCGCTCGATGAGCTGGTCGTGCCGGAAAAGAATGTGCGTCCACCACATCCTGCCGCGAGCGCCATCACGATTGTGAGCGTCGCCGCGACCCGAGCGCGGCCTCGAAAGATGACGCCAAAATTCTTCACCATGCGCCCGCACTCTCCAAGCATAAAGGACCTTATTTTTCCGGATTTTGCCAAACTACTGACGGCCGGACTCAACCTACTATATTCAATCTCGGCCGGAGGGAAATTGCGAGGTTCGCTTGACAATCCGGCAGCAGCCGTGGCGTGCTCTCGCAATACGAGCGTCTCGGCATCCCGACCTGCGGGATTGAGCCGGACTGCCGACAAGGGAGCATGCGCGATGGCCACAATCGATTTCAAAAAAATTCCCAAGTTCTCGCAATTGCCTATACGCGAGGGCGCGCCGCCGGATTCAAACTGGGGCGTCTTCGGCGACGATGACGAGGTCGGCTGCGTGAACTTTCTCACGGCTGACGGCGTGGTCGAAGCTGCGGGACTGGTGCGCAAGGGCCGCGTCTTCCGGCTCGACACGCCGCTGAATTACGCCTCGCCACCGCTGTTCGACCGCGAGCCGGTGAAGCATACGAAAAAGAGTTTCGAGAGCTATGGGCTGCTCGGCTTTGACGACGTTCTCGACAGCTACAACACGCAGGAAGGCAGCCAATGGGATGGCCTCGGCCATGTCGGCAATCAGCGCGCGCAGGCCTTTTACAATGGCGTGACCGAAGCTCAAATCAAGGGTGGCAACAAGCTAGGGATCCACAACTGGGCCGATCGCTTCGTCGGCCGCGGCGTGCTGATCGACGCCTTCCGCGATCGTGCCGAGGCCGGGCGGCCAGTCAATCCGCTCGAGAGCGAAACCTATACTCTCGATGATCTGAAGAACGCGCTGCGGGCGCAAAAGACTGAGCTCAAGCCCGGTTCGATCGTGCTGGTGCGGACCGGCTGGATGGGCGCCTACCTGAAGGCGTCGCCCGAGGCCAAGCGCACGATGGCGCCGCTCAATGCGCTCAAGGCCTGCGGCATCGACAAGAGCCGCGAACTGGTCGGCTGGCTGTGGGACAACTGCGTGGCGGCGATCGGCACCGATTGCCCGGCGGTCGAGCCGTGGCCGTGGGATTTCAAAGACGATGGCGCGCTGCACTACCGCACGCTTTCGCTGCTGGGCCTGCCGCTCGGCGAACAGTTCGTGCTCGATCAGTTAGCGAGCGATTGCGCCGAGGATAAGCGTTACGAATTCATGCTGGTCTCGGTACCGCTGCATCTGAACGGCGGCATCGCGTCACCGCCCAACGCGGTCGCGATCAAGTAGCGCGCGGGAAACTTTGCGAAGAGCTCTTGGCCGCGTAGGATAGGAGGACTTCAACTCGTGCGGTGAAGCGGACAAACGATGGGTATAACTTATGCCGAGGGGGTGCTGACGGGTCCGTCCGGCGGTCAGGCAACTGTGCGCTTTCTCGTCGACAGCGGCGCGATCTACACCCTCGTCCCGCATGACATCTGGAAGGCGTTGGAACTCACGCCCAAGCGCACCGTTGACTTCACCCTCGCCGACGGGACGATTATCGAGCGCGTGATTTCCGAGTGTCACATCAGCATGCCGGTGGGCGACGCCTACACGCCCGTCATTCTCGGGGAACCAGGCGACGAACCGTTGCTAGGCGTCGTCACGCTGGAAATTCTCGGTCTAATCCTCAATCCCTTCAAACGCACGCTCGAGCCGATGCGGATGATGCTCGCTTAGGCGCACCGTGATCACTCGCGGCTTTCGAGGCCCATGCGGCGCGCGATGATCACCTTCATAATCTCGTTGGTGCCGGCATAGATCGACTGGATCGCGGCGTCGGCGTAATCGGTGGCGACGGGAAACTCCATCATGAAGCCATAGCCGCCGTGCAGTTGCAGGCACTGGCTCGCGACCTTTTTCAGCAGGTCGGTTACCCACCATTTCGCCATGCTGACTTCGGAAACGATCTCGTCGCCGCGGACGTGCGCGGCCAGGCAGCGATCGACGAAGGCCTGTCCGACCTCGACCTCGGTCGCCATCTCGGCCAGCTTGAACTGGGTATTCTGGAAGCTGGCTATCGGCTGGCCAAAGGCGCGCCGCTGTTTGGTGTAGGCGACTGTATCGTCGAGGCAACGGCGGGCGCTCGCCAAAGCGATGACTGCGGTCGTCAGCCGCTCCTGCTGCAGCTTCTCCATCAGCATCTTGAACCCTTGGCCCTCCTGGCCGAGCAGATTCGAGAGCGGCACGCGGCAGTCCTCGAAAAACAGCTCGCTGGTGTCCTGGCCCTTGAAGCCGAGCTTGTCGAGCTTGCGCCCGCGCACGAAGCCGGGGGAATCGCGATCGACCATGATCAGGCTGATGCCGCGATGCGCGGGTTTGGCCTGCGTGTCGGTCTTGACCACGAGGATGACCGCATCGGAGATCTGGCCGTTCGAGATGAAGGTCTTGGCGCCGTTAATCACCCAGCTATCGCCGTCGTGGCGTGCGGTGGTTTTGACCGCGGCGAGGTCGGAGCCGGTGCCGGGTTCGGTCATCCCGATCGCGAGGATGAGGTCGCCGCTGCAGGCGCCGGGGATGTAGCGGCGCTTCTGCGCCTCGCTGCCATAGGAGGTGATGTAGGGCAGACAGATATCCGAATGCAGGCCCATCATGAGGCCATGGGCGCGGACCCGCGCGAGCTCTTCGTTAACGATGGCGTCGAAGAAGAAATCGACGCCGCCGCCGCCGTATTCAGCGGGCGCGTTGGGGCCGAGGAAACCGGCGGCGCCGAGTTTGCGCCAGCTTTCGCGATCGCTCATGCCGTTGCGGTTCCAATCGGCAATCTTCGGCTCGATTTCAGCCTCAACCAGACGCCGCACCTGCGTGCGGAACATTTCGTGTTCTTCGGTGAAGATCTCCCGGCGCATCGTGACCTCCCGTAGTCGGGAACCTAAAGTGGCATGGCGGGCGGGTCGCTTCCAAGGGGCCGGGGCGGGCTCCGACTGTCGCGGACATACGCAAGCGGGTCAAATTCCGATAATCTTCGTCGCGAGGAGAACCACCAATGGCAGAAGCAAACAGCGCATATGTGGAAAAGCTGCGCCGTCACGAAGTCGAGGTGCTGGCGTTCCTGCGTGAGTTCGAGTCGATCCAGGAAAACCTCCGGCTCGGCGAGGTGCGGCCGGTGCAGGCGCAGCTGCTCGCGGCGACCGGCGACGCCTTCCGCCGCTTCAATGCCGAGTTCGCGCCTCTCACGCCGCCTGATGACTTGAGCCAATTCCATCGGGAGTTCGTGATTGCGATCGCGCATCTCGAGCGCTCGTTCAATCTCTTCCTGACCGCGCCGAGCCCGAACTGGACGCTCGCATTTCTCAAGAGCCGCCACAGCTTCGTGCGCGGCCTGTATGCGCTTTATGACCTGCGCGCGATGCTCCCGACGATCGGCGCGTACTTCGCGATCGCAGGCTCGAGCGCGATCGTCGAGACCGCGGCTGCTGGGGCCGGCGGCGCCGCGACCGGCTTCGCGCATCATGAGCGCACTGACGAGCGGGGGGCCTACTCGCTGTATGTGCCGGAAAATTATTCGCCAAACCGCCGCTGGCCGCTGATCATCTGTCTGCACGGCGGCTACGGCGAGGGCTATGAATACATCTGGACGTGGCTGCGCTCGGCGCGTAGCCGGGGCTATATCCTGCTGTCGCCGAAGTCGCTCGCAGAGACCTGGACGATGACCATGGGCAGCATCGACACGCGCTCAGTGATGACGATGCTGGATGAGGTGCTCGCAAACTACACCGTCGATACGACGCGCACTTATCTGACCGGGCTTTCGGACGGCGGGATTTTTACTTACATCCTGGGTCTCGAGCGCCACGAAATGTTTGCCGGAATCGCGCCGGTCGCGGGTGCGCTGCACATGGCTGCGGACCCGATGTTACGCACGCGGACCGGATGCGAGCTGCCGATTTTCGTGGTGCACGGCGTCCACGACTTTATCTTCCCGGTCTCCTACACGCGGCAGGCGAACGAGTTGCTGAGTTCGCTGGGTTACAACCTCAAGTACGAGGAGCTGTCCGAATGGGGACACGCCTTTCCCTATTCGATCAATGAACGGCTCGTGCTGCCCTGGTTCGAAAGTCTGCCACCCCGGTCGGCCTAGCGGGCGAGGCTGCAGACACCATCAGCGCGATGACAGCGAGGCGGGCGACCAGAGTTGCGTCACAGGCGAGCGGCGAGGTCACTTTCGCGCGCACGGCGAGCGGTGAATGCCGGATTCAACTGGCGGGCGCGTGGCGCCTCGGCCGCGGCATGGCGCAAGAGTCCGCTGAATTCGAGCGCGCGCTTACGGAGGGCGCCAAACCTACCCGCGTAAGCTTTGACGCGAGCCGCCTTGGGGCATGGGACAGTGCGCTCGCGACGATCCTCGCCCGCGTCGGCCAGATTTGCGCGGAGCGGGCGATCGCGATCGATTACGGCGGGCTTCCTGAAGGCCTCCGGCGCTTGCTCGAACTGGCGGGGACGACGCCGTTGGCGGAAGTGGACGCGTCGCCGCCGCGGCGGCCGGCAGTGCTTGAGCGCGCCGGAACTGCGGTGATCGGCTGGGGGCGGGGTGCCGCCGACGCGGTGGCCTTTATCGGCGAGGTCACCCTTGCCCTGGGGCGAGTTGTCGCGGGGCGCGCGCGCTATCGGGCGGTCGATGTGTGGGAGCTGCTCGCGGCTTGCGGCGGCAGGGCGGTCGGGATCGTTGCGCTCATCAGTTTTCTCGTCGGCGTCATCCTGGCCTTCATGGGCGCGGTGCAGCTCGAACGTTTTGGCGCCTCGATCTACGTCGCGGACCTGGTCGCGATCGGCGTCACCCGCGACATGGGCGCGATGATGACGGCGATCATCATGGCCGGCCGGACGGGCGCCGCCTTCGCCGCGCAGCTCGGCACGATGAAGGTGCGGCAGGAGGTCGAGGCGCTCGAGACCATGGGCATCTCGCCGATCGAGTTTCTGGTGGCGCCGCGCGTGATCGCGCTGGTCTTAATGATGCCACTGCTGTGCCTGTACGCGGATTTTATCGGGATCCTGGGCGGCGCGAGTATTGGCGTCGGGATGCTGCATATCAATCTGGGCACCTATCTGAACGAAAGCGCTAAGGCGATCTATCCCACTGGCGTACTCGGTGGGCTGTTCAAGAGTCTCGTCTACGGTATCCTGATCGCAATTGCGGGATGCTATCGGGGCATAAAGTGCGGGAACAGCGCCGCGGCGGTGGGTGAAGCGACCACGGCGGCGGTTGTGGATGGAATCATCCTGGTGGTGGTCGCCTGCGGACTCTTCTCATTGGTTTTTCATGTCATCGGAGTCTGAGGCCGCGCGGCCAGCCGCGACCGGTAACGCCACGGCGGGGAATCGCGCGGCAGCGGGCGAAGCGCATATCACGGTACGCAATCTGACGATGGCCTATGGCGAGTTTGTCGTGATGCACGATCTCAACTTTGTCGTGCGGCGCGGCGAAATTTTCATCATCATGGGGGGCAGCGGATCGGGCAAGAGCACGCTCCTGCGCAATTTGATGGGGCTCGAAGAGCCGGCCGCGGGCGAAGTCTTGTACGGGCGCGAGAACTTCACGCAGGCCGGTGCGGAACAGCGCAAAGTGATGTTGCGGCGCTGCGGCGTGCTTTACCAGAATGGCGCGCTGTGGAGCTCGATGACCTTGCGGGAAAATGTGGCGCTGCCGCTGGCGCAATTCACTGATCTGGCAGAAGAGGAGATTCGCGAAGTGGCCGGATTCAAGCTCGCACTGGTCGGGCTCAAAAACTTCGAGGAGAGCTATCCGGCGGAAATCAGCGGCGGGATGCAAAAGCGCGCCGCAGTCGCGCGCGCGATCGCGCTGGATCCGGAGATGCTCTTCTTCGACGAGCCGTCGGCGGGACTTGACCCGGTGACTTCGAGCCTGCTCGATGAGCTGATTCTCGAGCTGCGCGCAAATCTTGGCGCGACCGTGGTGGTCGTTACGCACGAGCTGGCGAGCATCCTCGAGATCGGCGACAACAGCGTGTTTCTCGACGGCGAGAGCAAAACCATGATCGCGCAGGGCAAGCCCAAAGAATTGCTCGCGCGCTGCGCCGATGAGCGCGTGCAGCGCTTTCTCACGCGCGGCCGTAGCGTCGCCGGCGCGAGCCACGCCGGATGAAGCAGCGAGTTAGTCCGGTCGCGGTCGGCGGCTTCGTGCTCGGCGCGGCGGCGCTTGCGATCGTCGCGGTGATGATTCTGTGGGGCGACCAGTTGTTCACCCGCAGTCAAAAATATGTGCTCTATTTCAGCGCCAACGTGAATGGGCTGCGGCCAGGCGCCGCGGTAAAATTCAAGGGCGTGCAGGTGGGCTACGTCGATCAGATTTTTCTCAGCCTCAATCGGACGAAACCGGGGAAGCCGCCGCTGCTGACGATTCCGGTGGTGGTCGCCCTCAGCTCAACTGCCGTGGTCCATCAAGGCTCGGATTTTCTCGACCTCGACCGGCCGGCGGTGGTAAAGAATCTGGTGGCCGACGGGCTGCGCGGACAACTTGCGTCCGAGAGCCTGCTTACCGGAATACTCTACGTCAGCCTCGATTTGCAGCCGCAGAGCCCAGCCCATTTTCGCGCGCCGCCGCACTCGAACTACCTCGAGATTCCGACCGTGCCAACGCCACTCGAACAGGTGCAGGAGATGGCGATGCGGGCGTTGGCCGAGCTCGGGCAGCTCGACCTGAGCAAACTGGTGGCCAGCCTCAACACCACGATCGTGCGGACCGGCGAGATCGCGGGCTCGCCGCAGCTCAGAGCCGCGATCGACGCCATGCCGGAGACTATCCGTAAGCTCGGCGACGCCGCCGATTCGATTCAGCGGCTGGCCGCTCATACCGACCGCGAGGTCGGGCCCACCGCCGGCGCGCTGCGTGAAACTTCTGCGGGCGTGACGCGGACGCTCGATCAGGCTCAGGCGACGCTGAAGACGCTGCGCGCGACCGTCGGTCCCGGCTCGCCGATCGACTATCAGTTGGGCCAGACCTTGCAGGATTTGTCTCAAGCCGCGCGCGCGTTGCGCAATCTCGCCGACTATCTCGACCGCAATCCGAGCGCGATCGTGCGCGGCCGTCCGCAGCAACGCTAGTGGAGCGAAAAATGTTGCTGCGATTTGTGGGAAATGAAATCGCGCCGGCTGTGCTCGCAATCTTGCTTGGGATGCTGGTCGCCGGCTGCTCGAGCGTACTCGCGCCCCTGCCCGACCCGACGCATTACTTTATCCTCTCGGCCGACAGTCCCGCCGCGAGCAGCCCGCAGTCTGCTGCGGCGAACGCGTCCGCCAAACTGGTAATCGGGCTCGGGCCGGTTAATTTTCCGGATTATCTCGCGCGCTCGGAAATGGTTACGCGCCTGAGCGAGGATCGCCTCGCGATATCGTCGGACGAGCGCTGGGCGGAACCGCTCGACGTCAGTTTCAAGCGCGTGCTGGCGCACGACCTGTCGAACGCACTGAACGGCGCGCAGGTCGCGGTTTTCCCGTGGGTGGGCGAAACTCTGCAACCGAACTATCTGGTCGAGATGACGGTCGATCGCTTCGATACCGACGCCCAAGGCGCCGCGCAGCTCGTCGCGCGTTGGACGGTTAGCGCAACCAACCCGACCCGCGTGGTCTACTCTTCCACCTCTGTGATCAATGTGCCGGCCTCGTCGGGCGCTGACAGAAGCGCGGCGGTCGGCGCGCTCAACCAGGCGGTGAGCCAGTATGGCGGTGAACTGGCCGCGGCGATTTTCCGGCTTAATCGCCGCGGCTGAAGCTGATCACCGCCATTTAGCTTGTCGGCGGGATGCGGCCGAAGGCGCCACGCTGATAGTCGCTGATCGCCTGTGCGATTTCCTCCTGGGTATTCATCACGAATGGACCATAACGCGCGATCGGCTCGTGCAAGGGCACGCCACCGATCAATAAGAGCTCGAGCGGTTCGTGCGCGTCCGTGGCCGCGAAGCTCACCTGGGCGCCATCGTTCGCGAGAATCGCCATCTGATGAGCCTGCACCGCGCGAGCGTCCGGGGCGAAGCTGGCGGCGCCGGCAAAAACATAGGCGAACGAATGGAAGTCAGCGGGCACTTCCTGCACCACGCTGGCTCCCGGAGCCATGGTGTAGTGGAGCATCATGATCGGCGTGCGGGTGTCGATCACCGCTTTCGCGCCCATCGCTTCGCCAGCGATCACGCGCACGCGAATTTTGCCGTCGGCGCTCACGGCCTCGGGGATGTTCGCGGACGGAATCTCCTGGTAACGGGGACGCATCAGCTTGTCGCGCCGGGGCAGGTTGACCCAGAGCTGAAAGCCATGCATCCGGCCGCCGCGGCGGGCGAATTCCGCCTCAGGCATCTCGGAATGAATCACGCCGCCGCCCGCGGTCATCCACTGGACGTCGCCGCGGCTCAGCTCGCCCGCATGTCCGTGCGAGTCGCGATGAATCAGCCGCCCGTCGCGCATGTAGCTCACCGTCTCGAAACCGCGATGCGGATGGTCGGGGGCACCTTTGGCTTCGCCTGCGCCGAGCTCGACCGGGCCCATCTCGTCGAGCAGCAGGAAGGGATCGAAGTCGCTCAGCTCGGGGGTGGGAAACGGTCGATTAACTACAAAGCCTGCCCCTTCGAGGGTGCGGACGCTCTGAATGACCCGTGAAACTGATCGGACCTGTGCCATTGATGTCGCTCCTGCGCGTCGGCTCGTTGAATGTCTGCGAGGTCAATATAAGCACGCTGTCAAGGGGCGATTCAGCCGGACCGCCGACGGATCGCAGCCAGGGCGAAAAAGGGACCGGGCTCGGTAGCCCTGCTGCACGGCTCCGTTTGCAGTGCAAAGCTTGGACGCTAAGAAATACTAGCAATGTGAGACTGCCCCCTGAGTTATGAAAGCCTTTTGCTGGCACTCCAGTTGCTCCCGTGGGATTCTCAATTGGCGGTGCTGCCCTAGCGGGATTTCGTCCAGACGACCCGCGACAGAGCAATGAAAAAAAATTCGCCAACTCCTGACTTTAGTAAATGTAGGATAATGTTTACTGACAGGAGGTAAAATCAAGTGCTTTATAGCAAGCTGTTTCGAACCTCATTGCTGACAGCTATATTGGCCGTCTCGCTCTCCTCTGAACGCTTCGCGCTTTGCCAGGAAGCATTCTTGCGCGCCGAACCTCGGAGAACAGATACATATAACCGCGAGCGCCATAGGATTGACGAATGGGCGCACCGCGACGACGAATGGGAGCACCGCAACAATGACTGGCGAAGCACGGTTAATCTGCCGCGACTGGCTTATCCAAACGCCCCCAACCGAACGGTTCGAGCCTCGGAAGCTTTCAGCGCTTCGGAAGCACTGAAATCTCGCAAACAGCTGATTACAAACGGAGGAGATCTCACTGGATTAGTTAAGCAACACTCCATTGCAGGAAATACAGTCTCCGAAGCCCTCAGCCCGAAGAAGCCACTATTTCCGAGCCAGTATCTCTTCGAATCTGCGTACCTTGATCTGAGAAAGCATTACCAATGGGACAAAGATGTTTACCAAAGCGAGCTTTCCGCTCTACCCAACTTACATGCGAATCTGGCGCCACCGCCAGGAAATAACGCGTCGCCGGTATCGGCGACCACAATCGCGCCGCAGCTCATAAACCTTTCGGACTTTAAGCGCCCTGACGGTACGCTTGATCTCACGGCCGTCACCGCCACGAGCAATCTCTCGTCGTCTCCTCTGATTGTGGTGGACGATGGGTCGGATTCGAACCCGACCAAAAGCGTTGTTGATCTGCAGCAGCAGACCAGTCGAGATGTATTTCTCGCGCGGGACGCTGGCGCAGGCACCGAACACCTTAAAGTCTTTCAACGAAGTGTAGTGCGGAGTCCCGCCGACATTGCCGTTTTCATGGACCCGGGGATTGACGATTATGAACTACGAAAGAACTTAACCTCGCCTTTTGTCAAGAATGGCTTCACCGTTTATTCTGACGAAACTATTGTTAACGCCACGCAATCGTCCAACGTGCTGCTTATTGCCGGACGCAACAATGATAACCTAACCTCACAGTTAGCAATGTTAAAGCGCGCTGGAGCGTTAACAGGCAAAGTCGTTATGCTCGTGTCCTGCTATGGAGAGGGGGTTGAGGTGCGAAATAGCGACCTGACAAAAGAGCCCGACGCAGCCGCTGCTGTTCTATACTTCTCCGAAGAGCTCAATGGGCCTTGGGCTGAAAATATTCTACTCGAGTTTGCAAAGGGCCCGTTTGATCCTAACGGACTCCGCATCGACCACCTGCTCAGGAACGCGGCTCAGCGAGTATTAGATGCAGACCCGGAAAACAGGGAACAGGAGAACAGCTCTGAGATCGGGAAGTTTATGCACCCAGTAGTACAGCTTTCTTTCAACGATGCGCTCGGCTGGACCACCGATAGAATCGCTTGAGGATACCAATGGATTTCATGGATTCGGAATCATCTCGTGAACTGTCGTTGACGCTTGCTGATGCGGTTGATCCTCTACTGACAATTGCTCCGAGTCGGCGGCATTTCGGAAAATCAAATGAACCGGATTTGCAGAAAGGACGGGTTAGTCTTCGAATAGGAGACCGTCCTATCGTACGGGACCTCAAGCTGCTCTACCGCACAACTCACAATCAGCTTCCGCCAGATTTTGAAATGTTCACAGCATATAACGTGTGGTTGGTTGGGTTTGGCCTCGGCATTTTACGGGAAGCTGGGTTCAGCAAAGTCGAGAGATTCGGCTTTGCAGTGACGTTCGCGGATACCCCGCGCGTCACCGTACTGGCGGTGTTGCCGCAGACCAGATTCCTGAAGCGCGCTGGGCTGGATCTAAACATGGAGGCTGTGCTGGCCCTCAACGGAGCTGCGCAAATTCCGAACACCGCGGTCGAGCTGTTTGCCCAGGCAATATCATTGCCGCTGTCTGCCGATGCATCGCTAAAACTTAGCAGCGAGCTGAAGATGGTGGGTAATCTATCATTTTCGGTGCAGACTCCGGTCATTGCAGCAATTGGAGTCGGAGGTCGACACGCGGAGTGGCTATTCGAAAAGTCCGCGCAGCCACTAGTCGGTGACCAACAAATGATGCTCACACTCCTAGCGCCGAGAGCGGCGGACGAATTGCAGACTACGCTGCGAGTTTCTGTAACCATCAGCACCTTTAATCTTCTTCCCTGTCGATTGGAGAAGGAAGTTTCACTGACAGTGCCTCTAAGCGAGGCACAATAAGGCTCCCGTCTACCCCTGCGCGCTGCCTTCGCGGCGCCTTGACCAGAGGATGTCTGCGAGGTCAAGCGCGCCGTCAAGGTCGATTCAGGGCGGATCGCTGATGGGCTTGAGCGAGGGCAAAAAAGAGAGGCCGGGCGGATGCCCGGCCTCTGCAATTTTCACTGACACCCTCACGTTACCGCGTGGATGTGAGGTGCGCCGAATCAGGCTCCGCTACGGAGCAGCTTGCCCGGGGTTGCGCCCGTGCACTTGCTGCCTTCCTCGAAGGTCACTTCGCCGTTGACCATCATCGTGCTGTAGCCCTCGGAGCGCTGGACGCGCCGCCATTCGCCGCCCGGGAAGTCGTGAACGATTTCCAGCGGCTTGATCGCGAGCTTGTTGAGGTCATAGACGACGACGTCGGCGCAGGCGCCTTCAACCAGCGTGCCGCGATTCTTGAAGCCGGCCGCCATCGCAGGATGGGCGCTCAGACGGAAATGCAGCTCCTCGAGGGAGAGCATGTCGCTGTCGCGGCCCATGCGGATGAGCGCTTCAGTGGTGTAGCGGCCGCCCGAGAAGAATTTCGTGTGGGCGCCGCCGTCCGAGACGCCGAAGATCGTCATACCGCTTGAGGTGACCATCTCCTTCATGTAGTCGTCGCGGGCGTTGAGGGGTGGGGTGTAGAACTCGGTATTGAGTCCGTCGGCGGTGGCAATATCGAGCATCGCATCGACCGGATGTTTCTTCTCGGCCTTGGCGACTTCACCAACCGTCATGTTCTCGTATTTCTTGAGGTCGGCGCGATTGCAGGTGAGGATTGTGATGGCGCTGACATTGTTGGTGATGGCGCCGGTCATCTCATTATCGACCTTGCGCAAGCCCGGCCGCCGCTGCGGATCGCTCAGCTTGAGCAGGCGATCTTCGATCGAACCGACGGTGACTTCGCGCCACTCCGGCATGTCGTCCCACAAGTTCCAGTCCTTGAAGGTGAACAGAAAGCCGAGATCGAGCGTCGCGCCCTGACCGTAAACGCGGATTCCGCGCTTCGCGCAGTTTTCGATCCACCGCACTTGCCGGCGGAAGCGTTCGGGAAAGGCGTCGTTGATGGCGATCGCGTTGTAGAGGATCGGGCGGCCCGCGGCGAGCGCCAATTCTTCGAAGTGCTTCTCGGTATGATCCTGCGCGTCACCCTCGTAGCGGCTCGAGTTGGGAATGTACGACATCTGGATGAAACCCTCGTTGCGCTCGCCCAGGACCTTGGCGAAGGCCAGCGCGGTTTCATCGTGCATCAGATCGGTAACCATCGGGCTACCGTCGAAATCGGCCTGCACGCTGTTCTCGCCGAAGCGCTGCGCCGACCATCCGCACGCGCCGTGATCCATCGCCTCGTGGATCATGCGCTGCATCTCTTTGGTCTCGGCGTCGGTCGGCATCCGGCCAGACTTGGCATCGTCGAGGCCCATAACCCACGACATGACTGGCGCCATCGGCAGGAAGGGCACCATGTTGACGCCCTTGGGGTGGCGATCGACGCTGTCGAGGAATTCCGGATAGGTGACCCAATCCCACGGCATCCCGGCCTTCATCGAGGCGTACGGGATGGCCTCCGTGCGGGTCATCGTCATCATCGCGCGATCGCGCATCTCGGGCTTAACCGGCGCGAAGCCGAACCCGCAGTTGCCGATAACGATCGAGGTCACGCCATGCCAGCTGGAAATCGTGCAGTACGGATCCCAGAAAAGCTGGGCGTCATAGTGAGTGTGCAGATCGACGAAGCCCGGGACCACATGCTGGCCGTCGGCCTCGATGATCTTTTTACCCTCGTGCGCCTTCAGATAGCCGAGCTTGGCGATCTTGCCGTCTTTGATGCCGACATCGGCGCGGTAGCGCGGCAAGCGCGTACCGTCAATTACCGTGCCTCCCCGAATGATTGTATCGAACTCTGCCATTGCAATTTCCCTCCGTGCCGGCATCGCGGCCGGCGGTCCGTTGATTTTCGCTGCGGTTGCTGGCGGGTACCCCTAATGTCCCCGGTCTGATCGGCTTATACTAAACTTCGGGCCAAAGGTACAAGCCTTCGGAAACGCTTTCCGCGAGAAAGTTTTCAGGCAGGACGTTTTGGACACCGCTGGCGGGTCATAAACGGAAGGTCTCAACAGCGCGATTCCGCGAGCTCACGGCCGATCGCGGTAGTGAGGCGAGTTGCACCTAACGCGCAACCGTCGCCGGGTGCGCGCCGAACAAGCGGCCGGTGCTTGCCCCCTATCAATTCGTCAGCGGTGCGCTATATTTGCGCGACGCCACCGTTGGCAGGAGTGAAAAAGCTTGGCGCGGCAAGCCCTCGAAGAGTTGACGGTCATCGAATATGCCGAGATGGTCTCGGGCCCGATGTGCGGCAAGATGTTTGCCGACATGGGCGCGCGAGTGATCAAGCTCGAGCCGCCCGGATGCGGCGATGCGGCGCGCGCGCGGCCGCCGTTCGTCGATGACGAACCTCATCCCGAGCGCAGCGGCTTCTTCTTTTACCTGAACACCTCGAAAAAGAGCGTGACGCTGGATCCGGCGCAGCCGAGCGGCGCAGAACTCTTCCGCAAGCTCATCGCTGACGCCGACATCCTGATCGAAAACCGTCCGCCGGGCTTTCTCGAAAAGCTCGGCCTCGGCTACGAGGCTCTGCACGCGCTCAATCCGCGGCTGATTGTCGTTTCAATCTCGCCGTTTGGGCAGAGCGGGCCGTATCGCGACTGGAAGGGCGGCGAACTGATCGAATGGGGAATGAGTTTGGCGGGCAACAACACGCCGACCCTGGTTGACGATCCGGAGCGCGAGAATCCGCTGAAGGCGCCCGGCCATCCGGCGGAAATGCTGGGCGCGGCCAACGCTGCCGCAGCCGCGATGTTTGCGCTGTTTCAGCGTGACGCGACGGGTGAGGGTCAATGGATCGACGCGCCCTGCTGGCAGGCGGCGGCGACCACGGCGAAGATCGAAATGGCGGTCTGGAGTTATGTCGGTCTGCCTTTCAGCCGCCTGCGCAAGAACGTTTCGGTGGGGCTCGAACCGCTGCCCTGCCGCGATGGCTACGTCTATACGCTGTGGGCCGCCGATACGCACTGGAAGGCGCTCAAGCAACTTCTCGGCAATCCGGAAAGCCTCGCAATCGAAGTTTTCGACACATTGGCCGGACGTCACGAAAACGACGATGTGTTGCGGCCTCTGGTGCGTGAGGAGCTCGCCAGGCACGACATGGAAGAGTTGGTGCGCGAGGGTCAGAAACTCGGTCTGACGATCGGCCCGGTGCATACGGTCGCGCAGGCGTCTGAGCATCCGCATCTGCTGGCGCGCGACGCGTTCGTGGAAATCGATCATCCGAGCGCCGGCCGCCAAAAGTATCCGCATCATTTGGTCTCGATGACCGCGACGCCACCCACTCCAACACGGGCGCCGCTGCTCGGCGAGCACAATGGCGAAGTTTACGGCGCGCTCGGCCTCTCGCTGCTCGAGCAGCAGGGGCTGCGCTCAGCGGGCGTGATCTGAATCAGGAGGACCGCGTAGTGCCACGACTTCCGCTCGAGGGAATCCGCGTTGCCGACTTTAGCTGGATCATCAACGGCCCGCAGATCGCGCAATGGCTCGCGACGATGGGCGCGGAGGTTATCAAGGTCGAGTCGCAGGTCTATATCGATATCGGGCGGACCAATCCGGCGGGGATGCCGAAAAACCAATCGGGCTACAACGCCAATGGCTTTTATCACATGCTCAACTACGGCAAAAAGGCGATCAACCTGAACCTCGCGACCGCCAGAGGGCGCGAGCTTGCACACGCGATCGTGCGCCGTAGTGATTTCGTCCTCGAATGCTTTCCGACGCCGATTTCCGAGAAGCTCGGCCTCACCTACGCCGAGATGAAAAAGGTCAAATCCGACATCATCATGATTTCGGTCTCGCTGTTGGGAAAAACCGGCACCGAGCCGTCCAAATGGGTCGGATGGGGTCCGATGGCCTGCTGCTTTGTCGGGATGTTCGACGCCCAAGGTTATCCGGGCGGTCCGCCGCGACAGACCGGCGGTACCTGGCCCGATTACGCAATCGCCTCGACAGTGGTGTTTCACGCGCTCGCCGCATTGCGCCATCGCAATCGCACCGGCGAGGGGCAATGGATCGACGCGAGCATGGGCGAGACCGTGATCGGCCAGATGCATGAGTATTTCACCGACTATGCGATAAACGGGCGCGATCGCCGGCAACAGGCAAATCACGACGATCTGATGGCGCCGCACAATACTTATCAGTGCCAGGGCGACGACCAGTGGATCGCGATCGCTGTGAGTAACGACCGCGAATGGCACGCGCTATGCCGCGTGATGGGCCATCCGGAATGGGCGCTCGACGCGAAGTTTGCCGATCAGTTTGGCCGTCGGCAAAATCGCGACGAGCTCGACGCGCGGCTTCGCGCCTGGGCGCGCAGTTATGATCATCGCGAGTTGGCGGCCACCCTGCAGAAGGCCGGAGTGCCGGCCGGTCCGGTGCTCGACAGCGTCGAGCTGCACGAGGATCCGCATCTGTGGGAATGGGGCTACTGGTGGAAACTCAACCATCGCGAGGTCGGTGAACGCACGCTGCCGGGGATGCCGGTGAAGCTCAGCGCCGCACCCGAACTCAACTATTCGCCGCCGCCGGACCTGGGCGAGCATAATCGCGAGGTCTTCGGCGGACTGCTCGGGTTGAGCGACGCCGAGATCAATAAGCTGATCGAAGAGAAGGTGATCTACTGACCGAACGGGCTGCCTGACCGCTCGTCCGCACGCGGGTTCAATGTAGGAGGTTCTGTGTATTCACTCAAGGATAAGGCTTGCATCACCGGGGTCGGCGAATCGAAATTCAGCCGCGGCTCGGGCAAGACCGAGCTGCAGCTTCTGCTCGAAGCCTCGGTCAACGCGATCGCCGATGCGGGACTCAGTCCGCACGACATCGACGGGATCATCGGGCCGCCGCTCGGCGCGACCTCGGAACATATGGCGGCCAACCTCGGCATCGAGGACATGCGCTACGCTACCAGCGTGCACATGGGCGGCGCGAGTCCGGTGGTCGCCCTCCAAAGCGCCGCGATGGCGGTGGCGTGCGGACTCGCGAACCACGTCCTGATTCCGGTCGGCTGGAACGGCTATTCGTCGAATCCGGTGCGCGGCGGCGGCGCGCGCGCCAAGAGCGAGGAGAGTTCGATGCCGCCGCCGAATCCGATGGTCAACACGGTTGGCGCTTACTACCTGCCCTACGGCGCTACCGTGCCGGCGCAGTTCTACGCCTGGCTCGCGACGCGCCACATGAAGCTCTATGGCACGCCGTTCGAGTCGATGGGCGCGATCGCGATCGCCGAGCGCAAGCACGCCCAACTCAACGAGCGCGCGATGATGCGCGGGCGGCCGCTCTCGATGCAGGATTACCTCGACGCGCGCTGGGTCTCGTTTCCCTTCCGGCTCTATGATTGCTGCCTCGAAACCGACGCCGCTTGCGCGATCGTCGTGAGTGCGGCGGAGCGCGCGCCCGATCTCAAAAAGCCGCCGGTCTATATCTCCGGCGTGGCTGAGGGTCATCCGTATCCCGCCGACGATATTCCCGCCCGTCCCGATCCCTTTGTCATCGGGCTCACTTTCGCGGCGCCTAAGGCCTTCGCGATGGCCGGGGTAACGCCAAAGGATATCGATTTTCTCGAAGTCTATGACTGCTTCACCTACGTCGTGATGCTCCAGATCGAGGCGATGGGTTTCTGCAAGCGCGGCGAAGTCAAAGACTTCGTCACCGGCGGACGGATCGAGCTGGGTGGCGAGCTGCCCCTCAATACCCACGGCGGGCTGCTCTCCGAAGCGCATGTCTGGGGCACGAATCATATCGTCGAGGCCGCGCGCCAGTTGCGCGGCGAATGCGGCGCGCGCCAGGTTAAGGACGCCGAACTCGGCCTGGTCACCGGCTGGGGCGACTTTGGCGACGGCGGGCTCGCGATTCTCAGGAGATAAACATCGTGGCTGAAAAACCCTACATTCTGCCTCTACCGCGGGCGCGCGGCCGCGCCGCCGAGTTCTACCAATTCTGCAAAAACCACGAACTGCGCTTTCAGCGTTGCGACGATTGTGCGGCGTGGCGGCATATCCCGCGCGACATGTGCGCGAAATGCGGCTCGTTCAAATGGAGCTGGTCCGCGTCGTCAGGCAAAGGCACGCTCTTTTCCTGGACCACCGCGACGCAACCGATGATGCCGCAGTTCGCCGAGAGCGTCCCTTACAGTCCGGCCGTGGTCGAACTCGAAGAGGGCGTCAGGATGGTGACCTGGCTAGTCGGCGTCAAACCGGAAGAACTCCAACTCGGGATGCCGCTGCGGGTCGCCTTCGACGACGTCACGCCGGAAGTGACTCTGCCGAAATTCCGCCGCGCGTAATTTTCACCGTTTGGGCAACCCGCGGTCGCGGCTCGCGCAGAGTTACCCGATGTCTCATGTAACCAAGGGTAATAATCATGATCAAAATGTATGACCTCGCCGCGGCCGAACCGGACCGGCGCTTGAGCCCGTTCTGCTGGAGGACCAAGCTTGCGCTGGCGCACAAGCAACTCGAAGTGGAAACGATTCCGTGGCGCTTCACCGACAAGCCGCAGATTGCCTTCGCCAACTGGGAGCGGGTCCCGGTGATCGTCGACGACGGCAAGCCCGTCGTCGATTCATGGGCGATCGCGAGCTACCTCGAGACGGCGTATCCGGCGCGGCCGTCGCTGTTCGGCGGCGCCGCGGGACCAAGCCTCGCGCGCTTCTACAATGCGTGGGCGGATACTGCATTACAGCCCGCAATGATCCGCTTTAACGCCCTCGACATTTTCAATCATCTCGCACAGGAGGACCGCGCCTACTTCCGCCAGAGCCGCGAGGCGCGCTTCGGCACGACGCTCGAGGAATTCTGCAAGGATCGCGAATCGCGGCTGCCGGCGTTCACGCAACTGCTCGATCCGCTGCGCCAGACGCTCGCGGCGCAGCCCTTTCTCGGCGGTGACGCGCCGCTTTATCCCGATTACATCGTTTTCGGCAGCTTCATGTGGTCGCGCTCGATCTGCCCGCTGCGGTTGCTGGAACCGGCGGATCCGGTCAATGCGTGGCGCGAGCGTTTGCTCGACGCTTTCGGCGGGCTCGCGCGCCGCGCTCCGGGCTATTGGTAGGGCAGGCGCGCGAGCCCGTCGTCCAGCTCGCCCATCAGCACCGACAGGCGGCGCATCGATTCGAGTTCCGCAAACAGCGTGCGCCGTTGCTCCGGCGGCCAGTCACGCAATCGCGCGAAGCCCTCGGCTTCAATCCGCGCGCCCAGCTCGGACAGCGCTGCCGACATGGTCGCTTGATTGGCCTGCGCATCCGGTGGGGCGCTCGCGACGCGCTCGGCGCCTTCGATCCATGCGCGCCACATCTCGAGCTGCGTGACGATCGCGCCGAGCGCGGCGCGCAACGCGTTCTCAGTTTCGGCATCAAGCTCGGGACGGCTGGACATGATGCGCTGGAACGCCAGCCCCTCGAAGCGATGCGCGATACGGCGCAACGTTCCGGCGATTTGCACGACGGCATCCGCGTTGACCTTGCTCGCCTTACCCTCGAGACGCGCATCGTCAGCCACGGCGAGCGTCTGTTCAAGCACGCCGTTTAATTGGGTCTCGACCGCGCGAATCGCGGCTGCGTCGGCAGTGCCGCCCGGCGCGAGCGCGAGGGTCAATTTAAACAACTGACGCAGGCGCGGTAGTAAAGAAGCTGCGGCGTATTCAGGCCACAAGACGAGCGAAGCCACGATGGCGATGCCGGTCCCCAGCAGGATCGCCCATACGCGCCAGAGCGAGGCTTCGACGCCGGTCGTCGGGCTCAGCCCGACATACGCAAGCAGGAAGGTCGTTCCCAGTTGCTTGCCGGCATACGCAATTCGCCCGCTGCCCTGTCCTGTGTAGCTGCTGACTATGAGGACGACAAAAATCGCCAGCACGTATACGGGCAGGGTCTCGAAATTCGGCGAAACGACGATCACCATGAGTACGACGGCTGCGCCGCCCGCGATCGCGCCGATTAGCCGCAAAATCATCTTGCGCGCCGCGGCGCCGTACGTGGGCAGCACCGTTATGAGAATGGTCGTCATGATGGTTGAAAGATCGGCCCGCTGGCTGCTCAGTCCGATGACGTAGCCGGCGACCAGCGCGAGCGCGACTTTGAGACAATAGCGGATGGCCGCGGGATCAAGCGCGGCCGGGCTGGAGGGCGACGCAGGCCCAGCGTCGGCCGGTTCGTCGAGCGGGCGCTCGATCAGCCGCGCGACGCCATGCAAGTAGCTCAAAAAGGCGCCGACATTCGCTAACTCCGCCGCCCCGGTCGTCGGCAGATACGAGGGCCGCAATTCGATCACGCGCGCGTCGAGCGCCGCGATCGCGGAACGCATCTGCTCGATAGCCGATGTCGGCGGTGCATCAGGACCGGTGAGGAGCATGGCTGCCGGGTTGTCAACGAGTTCGTCCAACACTGCGCCGACAGCCGCCATTGCAGCACGAATCTCCACAGCCACCGACCGTCGGACGACCCGTGCGATCTGTGGGTCGTTGGCTATCACCATCTCATTCGCCAGCGTGCGCAGTCGCGACAGCCGCGTTATTGCGGCGACCAGCACCGCGCGCCGACGCTCCGAGAGCCCCTCCGCCTGGGCGCGGGCCAGCAAGCTCAGAGTGGCGTTCATCTCGTGAGCCAAAAGAGGCGCCGGCCGGCGGCGGTCGTCCGCGACGTAGTCTGCCGCCGAACGCATAAGGGTTGTGCGGACCCGCTTGAGATTGTCGGCCAGCGACTCGAACAGAATTTCTTCGGCCGGATCGGGCCAGAACCAGTTGTCGAAGAGCGCGATCAAACCCAGCGCGATCGCCACCCCACCAAACGCGGCGGCAGAGCTCCAACCAATCTGTGCGGGGGCGTACATCACGCCGTACAGCGCGTCAAAGACCAAGACCTGCGTGACCAGCCCCGCCGAACCGAGATCGTAGCGACCGATTAAATACGTTGAATATGCGCCGAACAGGGCGATTGCCATAAGCATCAGCACGGGACTCTGCGCCAGCGCGCGCGCCGTCAGGAGCGCGAACACGATAGTCGCGGATCAGCGTTAACAGAACCGCCGTCCGCCAACGCATCATTGCTACCGGAGCCGCGGCCAGAGCCCAGATGAGATATGGGCCTAGCGGCGAATCGACGTGCGCCGCGGCCATCAGGCCGGCGCCGAGCGCGCCGATCAGCGCTGCGCGCAGAGACGAACGGAGCCGATGCGGACGGAGGGTGAATTCGTCGCGCAACGCCGCCAGCATTGCCTCGAGCCGTCCGCCATTGAACGCGTCGAGCCGGATTGCATCGTAGGGCGTCGCGGCCATGGTCAGGCGAATCCGCGGATGTGCGCGCCGGCGCGCCCCATCAGCGGAAGCCCTCGATCGTCACGACTGCGGTTGCCCCCATGCGATAGGGAAACTGCGGGTCGGACGGTTCGAGCGTGATCCGCACCGGAAAGCGCTGCGAGAGCCGCACCCAGTTGAGCGTGGGCTCGATCGCGGGGAGGCCCGCGACGGTCGCCCCGTTTTGCTGATAGAGCGCCCAGCCAACCCCCTGTACGTGAGCGCGAAAACTGTGGCCCGGATAGGCCAGCAGAAAGACGTTGGCGGTCATACCGACGCGGATATGGGCCAGGAAATTTTCGCGAAAATTCGCGATCACGTACCACGTGCGGCTGTCGACCAGGCTCAGAACGTCGCGCCCCTCGTTGGCGTATTGCCCAACCGCGATATTGAGATTGGTTACATAGCCGTCGAACGGCGCGACCACGCGGCAATAGTCGAGATTGAGCTTGGCGGTGTAGGCCTCGGCTTCGGCGGCCTTGATCCGCGATTGATATTGCCTAACTGCCCCAGATCGTTTTGCGCCTTGTCGACGTCGGCCTGGGCGCTGTCAACATTGGCCTGCTCCGCCTGGTAGCGGGTGCGCGCGTTGTAAACGTCGTCGGCCGTCACAAAATGCTTAGGCAGCAGCGGCTCGATGCGATCAAGATACTGGTGGGCGTAGGCGGCATTCGCCCGATGCTGCTGATGTTGCGCGCGCGCCGAGCGAATCGAATTCTCCAACGCCTGAACTTGCAGCCGGGTGAGCTGGAGCTTGGCTTCTGCGTTGTCGTAGGCCGCCTGGTAGGGCCGCGGATCGACCACGAACAGCATCTGCCCGGCCCGCACCTGCTGATTATCCACGATTGGCAACTCGACGATCGGCCCGCTGACATGCGGCGCAACGCCGATCGTATTCGCCCGCACGTAGGCGTCATCCGTGCGTGGATAGACATAGTATTGGCGCGTGGCATAGATCAGGCCGGCCGCGGCGGCGGCGAAAACTGCCACGCTTATCAAACCACCGGCGAATCGCCTCAGGGTGTCGCGCGGCGCTGCTGACGCGACAGGCGCCATACGCGTTCAGGTCCGATTGAAGAAGATGATCCAGGCGACGCAGGCGATCATGATGCCGAGGCTGGAGTAAAAGCCCGGCCGCCACCACAGGTAAGGGTCAAGTCCGCTCAGCAGAAAAAGCGGATGGAGCATCGCGATCCCGATCGCCCCAATAATCGCGCAGAGCAGCCAGGCCGGGAAATTGGCGCCGGCGATATTGACGACCGGATCGCAACCGCCAACGTCGCCGCCGCGAGCGTCGCGGTCAGGATCGGGTTACTCACTCTGATTGCACTGCGCGGCATCATTATACTGTCACCCGTCGAAACTATGACCGAGCGAAAACGCCCGCGCAACGCGGAGCCTTTGATAACTTTGAGTCCGCGAGAGGAGCATGATGGAACCCGGGAAATCAAATCTTCTCCGACTGAAAACGTCGCCCGACCGCGCAACTCGCTGCCGCCTCTCCCTCCTCTCCGCCGCAGCCCTGGCGCTGACGCTCGGCGGCTGCGGCGAAGTCCCGCGACTGCCTGAGTTGACGCCCGACAGTTACGTCGCCAGCTCAGTCACGCAACAATGGTCCGCCGCCGGCACGACATCCCATGCGCCCGACACGATCGGCGGTGCGAGCCTGGCCGCGTCACCGCCCGTTCGCGATCGCAGCGACTCGCCCTACTCGCTGGCCGAGCTGATCGATGTCGCCCTCACGCACAACCCGGAGACGCGCGTCGCCTGGGAGCAGGCACGGGCCGACGCCGCAGCCTGGGGCCGCGTGCGGGCCGCCTACTATCCGAAAGTCGCGACCGAAACCGACTTCGAATACTCGCGGACGATTTTCCAGATCGGCGGCGGCAACGGGCGGATCAAGACCGCGCAGATCACCCCGATGGTCGAGCTGACCTATACGCTGCTGGACTTCGGCCGCCGCCGCGCGAGCAGCGATGCGGCCCGCGAACAGCTTGCCGCGGCCAATTTCTCTTTCAATCGCGCGATGCAGGAGGTGGTCTTCAACACCGAGCGCTTCTTCTATGCGCTGGCGGCCGCGAAGGCTGCGGTGCAGGCGGCTCATCGGAATCTCGAGCTCGCCCGCACCGACGACGACGCCGTCAGCCAGCGCGTCGCTCACGGCCTCGCCACTCGGCCGGAATTGCTGCTCTCGCGCCAACGCGTGGCGCAAGCTGAATACGACGTCGCGAATGCCGAACTGTCCGTGGAGGAAGCGCAGGCCAACCTTGCGCTGTCGCTCGGGATCGCGGCGAACGACGCGATCGAGGTCAACGGCCTCGCGCATCAGCAAATTCCCACTACGCTGGCCGCGCAGGTTGACGATCTGATCAACCAGGCGATCGTTACCCGCCCTGACCTCGCCGCCGCGGTCGCGACGGTGCGAGCCGGCGACGCCAGCATCCGCCGGGCGCGATCTGAATTCATGCCGGAAGTCGATATTCTCGGCAATTACGGCGAGCAAAACTGGGGTTATACCTTCAACGCGGCGCCGCAGATTCAAGGCAATCTGCCGCAATATACCGCGCTGCTGGCGCTCAAGTGGGACGTCTTTACGGGCTTTTCACGGCTCAACGCAGTCCGCGAGGCCGAGGCCAATCGCCGCGAGCGCGCGGCCACCCTGCAATCCCGCGAACTGGCAGCGATCGCCGAAGTTTGGCGCGCCTACTACGAGTTCCAGTCTTCCCGCAAACGCTATGACTTTGCGCGGGCGCTGCTCAGCGCCTCGCAGGAATCCTACGACTCGCTGCTCGATACCTATCGCCAGGGGCTCAGCACGATCGTCGAATTGCTGAGCGCCGATCGCGATCTCGCCAACGCGCGCTATACGATGATCCAATCAACCGCTGACCTGCTGACCGCCAGCGCGGCGGCGGCCTATGCGGTCGGCGCCGTGCCGATGCCGCCCGCGCCCTAGCTGGATGTTAGAAGCCCCTCGCACTTCCATGGCGCGACTTGGCCGGAGTTGCTCAGCGGGGCACAATCAGCGGATGCGGCTGAAGAAATACAGCATCATCGCGGGGGCGATCCTTGCCGGATGGTTCGCGATAATCGTAGCGCTCCATTTTGGCCAGAAACGGCATGACCGTCTCGACTATTCGATCGAGCAGACTTTTCCGCCCGACAAGCCATTCATTCCCGGCGAGATTTATGCGACCACGCTCGCGGAGATCATGGATCACGAATTGCACAGCGGCTTTGGCTGGCGTCCGAATGATTTTTTTCTCTGGGGCCCGCGCGTGCTCGCCGACAACAACGCCAATCGCCAGTTGGGGATCATCATGGCGCTGCGCGAAACGATGCGGGTCTTCAAGGACCATCTCACCAAGATCTCCTCGAACCAATACGATCCGAATCTGGTGATCGCGGATACCGATTTCCGCAACGATCCGAATAAATGGATTCTGCCCTCGGCCGAGGACAAGTACCGCGACGGCGTCAGCCATCTGCGGATGTACGCCGCGGGATTGCACGCGAATCCGCCGACTTCGAGCCAACTCAATCAGCGCAATGTCGAATTGATCCGCTTGTTCCAGTCCTGGACTGACCTGCTCGGCGACGCCCACGCGATGCTCTACGAGAGCCATAAGCAAGACGGCAGCCCGATCTATCCGTGGAACGACGACGATTATTTTTATCACGCGCAAGGTTATGCGCACGTTATGTACTACATGATGCAGGCCGTGATTCGCGAATATAATCAGACCCAGAAGACCAAGCCGATCGTCGCCTCATTGATGCAGGATACGCTTGACCCGTTGCAGCAGGCCGCGACTATGAAGCCGTTGATCGTCCTCAACGACGCGCCGACCGGCATCTTCGCAAACCATCGGCGCAATCTCGACGCCTATATTTCCGAAGCGCGCCAGAAGATGTACTCGATTCGCGAAGAACTCGAACGCTGATGCGCTGGCAGGACTCAAGCTAGTTCCATTAGCGCGTCGAGCACTTCCTCGGTATGGCCGTTGACCTTGACCTTCGGAAAGACCTTCCGCACCACGCCCGTGCGATCGATGATGAAGGTCGAGCGTTCGATCCCCATGTACTCGCGCCCGTACAGCGACTTTTTCTTATACACGCCGTAGGCTTTGGTGACCTTGTTGTCGGGATCTGCCAGCAGCTTGAAGTTAAGGTCGTATTTGTCGATGAACTTTTGATGCGACGCGGAGGAGTCCGCGCTGACGCCGACGACCTGCGCGCCGGCTGCCTTCAAGGCGCTGGCAGTATCGCGAAAACTGCACGCCTCGGTGGTGCAGCCTGTGGTCATATCCTTCGGGTAGAAATAGAGGACTACGCTACCTCCGGCGGTTAATTCTTTGAGCGCGACCGGGGCGCCACTTTCGTCGGGCAGTGTGAAAGCGGGCGCCGCCTTGCCCTCGAGCGGATGCTTCTCGGCGACGGCCTTTTTACTCGGAGCGGCTTTGGCGGGCTTCACGGCTTTGGGCATCGCGAACTCCACTGAGTCAGGATTGACGCCAGCGTAGAGTGCCTGCTTGAAGGAAGCAATTTGCGGGCTTAGGGTTGAGCGAGGCATCGCGCATGAGTGCGGAAAGCGAACAAGTCAGCAACCGGATCCTGGAGGCGGCGCGCGCGCTTGGTCCGCAGATTCGCGCGTCGGCGGCCGCGATCGAGCAGGGGCGCCGGCTGCCGCTCGAGCTGGTCGGCGCGATGAAATCCGCGGGTATCTTCGGCATGACGATGCCGCGCGCGTGGGGCGGTCCGGAACTGGATCCGCTGATGCAGATACGGGTGATCGAGGCGCTGGCGGAGGCCGACGGCTCCGTCGGCTGGTGCGCGATGATCAACAGCGACGGCGGCTATTACAGCGCGTTCCTCGAGGATGGCGTCGCTCGCGAAATGTATCGCGACCTCGAAGCGCCCACCGGCAGCAGCCTGGTCTTCTCCGGCCGCGCCGACCGCGTCGCTGGCGGTTATCGGGTCAAGGGGCGCTGGCCCTTCGTCAGCGGCTGCCAGCATAGCGATTGGATCGCCGGCACCTGCGTCGTCTATGAAAACGACGCGCCGAAGCTGGTCGCGGAGGGCGTGGCCGAGCGTCGCGTATGCTTTGTTCCGGCCGCTGACTGCGAAATCCTCGACACCTGGCATACGACCGGACTACGCGGCAGCGGCAGCAATGACGTCGCGATTAATGACATCTTCGTGCCGGCGGAACGCAGCGCCGCCTTTCCCTTTCGGCCGTTGCGCAAAGAGCCGCTGTACGTCTGGCCCCTGATGTTCGCCTACAATCTGCCTGGCGTGACGCTCGGGATCGCTCGCGGTGCGATCAACACTTTCGCCGAGCTGGCCGCGCGCAAGGCGACTACGATCAGCATGACGACGGGTCATCCCGTGATGCTCCGCGACGAAGCTTACGCGCAGACTACAATCGCGCGGGCCGAGGCGCTGGTCGGTTCGGCCCGCGCCTATATCTTCGAGCAGATCGGCGATATCTGGGCGACCTTGCAGGCCGGCAAGCGGCTGTCGCTCCGGCAGCGCGCCACTTACCGGATTGCGCTCGCGCACGCGCACACCGTATGTCTCGAAGCGGTCGAGGGGCTCTACAAGGCGCTCGGCGGTTCGTCGGTCTATGCCGCCGGGCCATTCGATCGGCCGCTGCGCGATCTGATTACGATCAACCAGCACACCATGAATTCGCTCAAGCTTCAGGAGACCACCGGCAAAATCCTGCTCGGTTATGAGCTCAACGACGCGCTGCTCTGAGCGATGGCGAGTCGCATACATCCGAGCGCGGTGCTGAGCGGCGAGGTCACGCTCGACGACGATGTTGAGATCGGGCCGCTCTGCATCCTCGACGGCCGCATCCGAATCGGCGCGCGGACCCGCCTGATCGGCCACGTTACGATTCTGGGCGACACCGAAATCGGCGCCGACAACGTCATCCATCCGAACGCCGTGATTGGCGACGAGCCGCAAGACCTGGCCTATACCGGCGGACAGCGTCGCGTCATGATCGGCGACCGCAACATTTTTCGCGAGGGTGTGACGATCCATCGCGGGAGCGAGCGCGGCGACTACACGGCTATCGGCAGCGATAACTTTTTCATGCAGAATGCGCACGCGGCGCACGATTGCCGTGTCGGCGATCGCACGATTATTGCGGGCGGTGCGCTGCTCGCCGGCTGGGTCGAGGTCGGTGACGGCGCGCTGGTCTCGGGCAACTGCGTGGTGCATCAGTACGTGCGGATCGGCCGGCTTGCCCTGATGCGCGGGCTGAGCCGCACCAGCCGCGACGTGCCGCCCTTCTGCATCATGGACCTGACCCACACGCTGCGCGGGATCAACGCCATCGGCTTGCGGCGCGCCGGGCTTAACCGCGATCAGATTCGGGAGCTGCGCGCCGCCTTTATCAGTCTCTTTGGCGAGCGGCAAAATCTCAAATCCGCGCTCGCGCGGCTCGAACAAGCCGGGCCGCCAGCGCCGGAGGTCGCAGAAATGATCGCCTTTATTCGCGCGAGCAAGCGCGGCGTCGCCTTCGGCATGAAGCAGACTGGAAGCAGCGAAGAAGACTAGGTCGGACGAATCATTTGCGCGCGGGTGGCCGCAAACGTCTTGATCGTGCCGTCGCGCATCGCGACCAGCACCAGGTCGGCGAGGCCGACAAAAAGTCCGGTGCCGACGACGCCGGGAATCACCAGCAACTCGCGCTCGAGGTGCGCGGGATTGCTAATCGCTCGCACGCCGCAGTCGATGACATAATTGCCGTTGTCGCTGACGAATTCGCCCCCGTTCGCGCCGACCCGGGTCTTCGGTTTCAGCCCGAGTTTCTTAAGCTCGCGCGTGATGTAGGCGAGCGCGAAGGGCACGACCTCGACCGGCAAATTGCCGCGCGCGCCGAGCCGCTTGACCAGCTTTTCCTCACCGACGAGAAAGATTCGCCGCCGCGACGAGACCGCGACGATCTTTTCGCGCACCATCGCGCCGCCCAGACCCTTGATCAGATTGAGCCGCGGATCAACTTCGTCGGCGCCGTCGAAATCGGTGGCGATGCGCCCGGCCGCTTTCAACTCCACCAGCTCGATCCCGAGTGAGCGGGCCAGCGCGGCGCTGGCTTCCGAGGTCGGCACGCCGCATATGCCAAGCTGCGCCGCCGCGACTGCGCGGATGAAGGCGCTCGCCGCGCGGCCGGTGCCGAGACCGAGCGTCTGCCCAGCCCGGACGTAGCGCAGCGCGTATCGGCCGAGCGCGTCAAGACCCGATGCAGAGCTGGAATTCTGCACGGCGCGACGCTCCCGCTCTCAGGATTTATTGTTGCGCAGCAGATTCATGAATTCCTGCCGCGTTTCGAGATGCGTGCGGAAGCGCCCAAGCATCGCCGAGGTGGTGACGTAGCTATTCTGCTTCTCGACACCCCGCATGCGCATACACAAATGTTCCGCTTCGAGCACGACTGCCACACCGAGCGGCTTGATCTCGTCCATGATCGTGTGGGCGATTTGCGTGGTCATCCGCTCCTGCACCTGCAGACGGCGCGCGTAAATCTCGACCATCCGCGCGATCTTGGAGAGGCCGACGATATGCCGGTTCGGCAGATAGGCGACGTGCGCCTTGCCGTTGAAGGGCAGCAGATGATGCTCGCACAAGGAGTAGAAGTCGAGGTCCTTGCACAGGATCATCTCCTGGTAATCCTCTTCGGTGAAGAGCGCGCCGTTAATCGCGTCCTTGGGGTCTTGGCCGTAGCCGCTGGTCAGGAATTCATAGGCCTTGACCACGCGCGCGGGCGTCCGCGCAAGACCTTCGCGACTCGCATCCTCGCCGATATGATGCAGAAGCTGGCGGACGGCATTTTCCGCCGCGGTCCGATCACGTTCCATCTTACTGCTCTGCCTCCGCGCCGCTTTGCCGGCGCCGCCACGCGAGCGCCAGCTCGATGGCGAGTGAAGGGCCGCCGCCGCTCATAATATTGAAACCCGCCACCCGCCCCGCAAGCCCCTCCATCAAGGCCAGGTTCGCGGCGATCGAGGCGCGCCGCGCGTCGGCGTCGCTCATCCCGCCGTAGCGGTCGAAATGATGGGCCGCGCCGCTCAGGTCTTTGATCTTTTCCTTCATGTAAACCGCCATCGATTCGCGCTTGACCGGCAGAATTCCGAGCAGCACCTTGAGGCCGTGCCGATGCGCCTCCTCGGCGAAGCGGAGCGCGGTCTCCTGTTCAAAGACCGGTTGCGTGATCACGAAGCGCGCGCCCGCCGCAGCCTTGCGCTGCAACAACTCGAACTCGCGCGCGAGGTTCTTGCGGTTCGGATTACCCACCACCCCGGCGAGCAGCCGCGGCAGCGTCTTGAGCGCCGCGCGACCTTCGCCGGTGTCGCCGCGGTTCAGCGCTGCGATCTGCTCGAGCAATCCGAAGGTGTCGAGCTCGTGGACCGGACGCGCGCCGGCGCTGCCGTCGGGCGGCAGCTTGTCGCCTTGCAGGGCGACGATCGCATCGACGCCGAGCGCGGCGGCGCCGAGCAGATCAGAGCGGAGCGCAAAGCGGTTGCGATCGCGGCATGAAACGTTGATCGCGACCGGAATGGCGCACCGCGCCTTGACCATCGCCGCGAACACCAGCGACGACATCTTGACCCGGCCGAGCGCGTTGTCGGCCAAGTTGATCGCGTCGACCACGCCGCGCAGCGGCGCGAGCCGGGCCAACAGTGCCTCGGGATTGATCCCGCGCGGCGGCGCGACTTCAACCCATAAAAGGCTGCCGCCGCTAACCGGGTTATCGAGTACCGAAGTCACCCGCGATGCTCAAAAATTGGCGGAAAATCCTGCGAAAATCTTCCGATGATTGGCTGATTTGATTATCGCGCTCGCCGGCGCGCCGGCGGCCTCAGGCCTTGACCCGCTCGTCGGCCTTGACCTTCTGATATTTACGATAATCGTAGCCGGTCGCCATCGCCATCAGCAGCGGCTCCATTCCGCCCTCGGTTTCGCGGCGGAGCACCCGCAGCCGTTCGTAGAACTCGCGGAAATCCTTATGCACGCGCTGATCGCCATCGACCGGCCGGAGGAAAAAATCGTGCAGCCGGGTGACGGTAAAGCGCAATGACGAATAGCGCAGCTCGTTCGGAAAGGCGTCCCATTCCGCCAGTGAGAGTGTCCGCACCGACTCATATCCCGCGAGCAACTGGAGGAACCTTTCGAGCGAATAGTTGCCGTCCACGAAGCACAGGGCATTGACCGCGGTCGCGATATCAAAGATGAACTTGCCGCGGCAGGCGGCGTCGAAATCGAGCACCGCGGTCAGTTTTTCGCCACGAAACAGCAGGTTATCGGCGAACAGATCACCGTGGATGATCCCCTTGGGCAGCTTATTTTCGAGATACTGGGTCAGATAATCGATTTCGTCTTCGAGCGTCCGCGTAATCTTGCGGAAATAACTCGGCAGCCGGTCGCGCACGCCGAGGTAGAGGTCGGCCACGCGCTCGAAGCTGAAGCGGTTGTCGATGCCCTTTTTGTAGCCTTTGCCGATGGTATGCAGATCGGCGAGGGTGCGGCCGATCGTTTCGAGCTGACTCGCCCGCAAGCGCTCCGGGTTGATTACACGGCCGTCGTAGTAGCGGAAAACCGACGTGCATTTGGTCTTGTAGTCGCGATAGAAGCGCCCCGAGCGATCTTGCAAAGGGTGGGGACAGGGAAACGAGTGTTTGCGCAGGAAGCTCAGCAGATCGAGTTCTCGCCGAACTTCGCTCTCGCCCTTGACCTCGTCGATCCGGATCAAGAAGCGTCCGCGACCAGTCTCAACCGCGTAATTCGAGTTGATTGATCCTTCCGGAATGCCTGCGTATTTGGTTACGCGGCCGAAACTGTAATCCTCGGCGAGCTCCTGAACGAAGGATTTATTAAGCTCGGTATAGGCGGCCATCAGGATGCGAATGCTTGGTTGAGGTTGTCGTCGCAGTCTAGAGCGAGATAGTCGGCGCGTCAACTGGAAACTACGAATCCGTAGCATTTCCGCGGGCTTTTTACCGCTTGCGCCGCGCGAACCCAATTGAATCATGGTGTGAATAGTGCAGCGATGCTGCTCAACGAGGTGCAGAAGCAGGCCCGCGAACTCGCGCATAAGGATGCGCAAATCGCCACGCTCTAGCATCAGGTGTCCGCGCTGAAGCGGAAGGACGCACAAATCGATGCGTTGCCGGACGCCTCGACGCGCTCGAACAGCAAGCGCGCGCCGCGCGGCCAGAGCGTCTCGCTGCCGCGCGCTGACACTCGCGGCGAAGCTCTGTCACGCTGCGCGCCGCGCCAATTTCGCCGATGGAGGAAGAGATCGATGAGACAAGTAGGGCAGGCTGGTTTGGCGGTGGCGCCGACCACGCTTTCTTTTTTGCAACGATCATTTGCAACATTTTAGACCCAGTATTCACGGGCCTTTTTACAACGCTGCAAAACTTACCCTATTTGCAAGCCAGAAGTGTTTCATTTCGATTCGATCGATATTTTATCAGATTAAGCTGTGAGATGTTTAAGGATGGTATCGAACGTAACCATGAAGCAAATCTATCTTTTGCCGCGAAAACGGCGAGAAGTCTCCGCAGAACTACTGGAATGTGCGCAATCCCTGAGGTCGCACCACATTGAATGCTACGCACCAAAGGCGACCTAGGATATGGCTCTTTTTGGGTAGAAGACCACCTGAAGCAGCAGGCGAGAGATCTTTCGGTAGAAGCTGGGTTTAATGTGGTATCCGCAAATTAGGTCACTACTTTTTTTTCTTATTCTGCTACTCGTGCTGTTCGCGGTTGCCCGCGCCGCTGAACCCTCGCTCGATATGGAACGCGCCAAGGCCGAGCAGGGCGACGCACCTTCCGAAATTAATTGTATGCCAAAGGCGCGGGCGTGCCGCGCGATGAGACCGAAGCGGTGAAGTGGTTTCGAAAGGCCCTGAATAGGGTAATGCAATCGGCCAATTTAATCTCGCCGGGATGTATGCCAAAGCCGAGGGCGTGCCGCACGATGAGACCGAAGCAGCGAAGTGGTATCGAAAGGGAGGCGAGCAGGGCGACCCGCCTTCCGAATTAATCTCGGCTCAATGTACGTCAACGGCGACGGCGTGCCGCATAACTTTGTGCTCGCCTATATGTGGTCTTCTCTCGCCGCTGCGCAAGGTAATCACAAGGCTCGACAAAATCTTGACTAATTGAAATAGTAATTACCCCCGATCAAAGAGCGGAAGCGCAAAAAATGGCCCGCGATTGGCAACCGCATGACGCCATAGCTGTTGATGCCGCTCGGCGCAAAGGCTTTAGATAGCCGCCGCTCAGCGGATGAGGAGGCTCAGTCCCGTTCACCTCGCGCCAGACCTTATGATAGACCGCGAAGTCCTGCTTGACGGCGTCCCACGGCTTCTGCGGGATGACCAGCACGCCGACCCCGAGCTTCGCCATGATCGGCATCGATTCTGGCGAGGCCGCGGCGGCGTAAGTGCGCCCGCGAAATGATCGGGCTGGGAAGGGGCGGATATCGCGGCGCGGCTGTTTGGTCATCGCGCCGCCCTCCATTAGCCCCATAGCCCTTCGCCAGCCCGCGCCCAATCCCGAGAATAAAGCGGCCGTTCGACAGATGGGTCAAGCACGGAAACCTGCTCGGCGACGCGGATCGGATCGTGCCACGGCAGCACCACGACCATCGAGCCGAGCTTCACCTTCTTGGTCGCGCCGGCCATGTAACTCAGGAATTGCAGCGGGTCGGGGCACATCGTGTAGTCGTCGAAGTGATGCTCGATCGACCAGACCGAATCAAAGCCGAATGGCTCGGCCATCTCGGCCAGCCGCACCTCGTGCCGCCAAACCTCAGTATCGGAAAGAGCATTGCCGGGGTTCTGAAAAACCGCGCCGTAGCCGACGTGCATGGGAGCCTCCTGACGACCAGCGGATGTGATTGTCGCGGGTACGGCCCGAGGTGCCGTCACGCTTTCCGCCTTGATGATCGTTTAGCGCACTTCCGCTCCGCGCTTCAAGTCGTCTGAAGATATGCTGACAATCACGACGAGACTCCGTCACGCTGCGCGGCGCGCCGATTTGGCCGATGGAGGATAGAGATCGATGAGACAAGTGGGCAGGCTGGTTTGGCATCGATGGGGTGGCGCCGACCACGCTTTCTTTTTTGCGACGAATATTTGCAACGTTCAAGCCAGATTTAGGGGGCTTTTCACAACGCTGCAACACTTACCGTTAGTGAAACATGGAAACAGCGGGGCGAGCCGGAGCAGTGTCTGTGGAATTTAGCCGAAATATCTTTTTGCTCTTCTGAAACCCAATCTCTCTGCTTCATCGACAGTTCTTACATAACACTCGCCTTTGCTGCAGATTTTCACGCGGTCATATTGCTGGTCAAAGGGAAGATGGTAGATTTTGCTCTTTTGATTTATGTTGCACTTAATCATGGGATAATCAGTCGATAGCGGTAATTGTCGTATTGATATGCCCAATCTGTCAGCGACCTTGGCGGCGGTAGTGTCGGTCAAGTGGTGGAAAAGCAGTAAGCATCGGCCAGGCGACGAGTTGAGCGGTTGAAGTATCAACTTGCTATTACGCTGCCTCCGGTTGTTCGCTGATTGTGGTCAGGTCGTGCCAGCCGACGAGGCGGCG